>JACZKN010000510.1 GCA_014859985.1 Candidatus Krumholzibacteriia bacterium
GTCGAGGTCCAGCAGACGGCGGCCGAGCTCCGGCGGGACCGCGAGGCGTCGCCGGCCGTGGCTGACGAGCCACGGCCCCTCGCGGTGGGGATGCACCCGCAACCGGGCGGGCAAGGTCACCCGCCCAGGCGCGCCAGCCCCAGCAGGCACAAGCGCAGGCCGTGGAAGCGCACCCAGACCAGCCCGTGGTGATCGGCCAGCTGGGCCAGGGTCGGCCGGCCCGCCCGCAGGGGGGCCAGGTCCCGGTCCTGCAGCCCGGCGGCGGGGAAGAAGCGGTCCCCTTCCACGTCCACCAGCACGTCCCCCGGCCACACCTCCACCTCCCGCTCGAGGCACAGGCGCACCGTGCCCGGCGCCCGCTCCAGGCAGGCGGCGAAGGCGCGTTCGTAGTCCCGGCGCAGCCCAGCCGGCACCACGGCCGCGTCGGCGTTCCCGACGGCGAAGCAGGCGCTCGACTCCTTGAGCATGGTCCACATCCGCCACTGCTCGGGCCGGGCCATCACCTCGCTGAAGCACCAGTCCCACAGGGCCTCGGCCACCACGTCGGGATCATCCTTGGGCCCCGGCCGCAGCACCGGACCCCGGGTCCAGGCGGGCCGGTCGTCCGGGCCCCAGTGCACCGCCACCGGGTGCACCGGGCAGCCCAGGCGCACCGCCAGCCGGGCCAGGCCCGTCCGCACCCTCAGGTCGCGGCCGGGCAGCCGGTAGGGCAGGCCGCGGTCGCGGGTCTGGCCGTAGCCGCCGCTGCCCAGGTTGCCGTCCAGGTAGGCGATCACCGGCTGCCCGGGATCGCGCACGCCGGCCAGGAAGCGGCGCAGGTCGCCGCGCCGGGTCACGTCGAGCCAGGCGATGCGTTGGCGGTAGGCCAGGCGCTCGGCCAGGCGCTCGCTGCGGTCCCGGTTGTGGTCCTGGGCCGCGGGGCTGGCCAGGACCAGGGGCGTGCGGCCGGCCGCAAGGAAGATCTCCGGCACCAGCTGGTACGGCCCCTGGTGCAGGGAGACCACCAGCCCCCGCGTCAGGTCCGGCGTGGCGGCCAGGAATCCGTGGCCGGGGGCGAGGATGACCTCGTCCCCCGACCACAGCCCGGCGAGAGCCTCCCGTTCCCTCGCCAGGATCGCGGCGCGCCTGGCCTTCAGCTCGGCCAGGTCGGCCGGGCCGGCGTCGGGCCAGAAGGCGCGAAGGTTCCACAGTTCCCAG
>JACZKN010000061.1 GCA_014859985.1 Candidatus Krumholzibacteriia bacterium
GGCCAGTCCCCCGACCCCTTCGCCGACCGCCGGCCCCTGCCCGGGGTGCGCATGGTGGTGGCCGTGGCCAGCGCCAAGGGCGGCGTGGGCAAATCCTCCGTCGCGGTGAATCTCGCCCTGGCCCTGCGCGACCGCGGCCACAAGGTGGGCCTGCTGGACGCCGACGTCTACGGGCCCAGCGTGCCCACCATGCTGGCCATCCACAAGAGCCCCAGGGTGACCGCCGACAAGAAGATCTTCCCGGTGGAACACCGGGGCCTGCAGGTCATCAGCATGGGCCTGTTGATGGCCCCGGACCAGCCGGTGATCTGGCGCGGCCCGCTGGTGTTCTCGGCGGTCAAGCAGTTCCTCAAGGACGTGCAGTGGGCGGACCTGGACTTCCTGATCGTCGACATGCCCCCCGGCACGGGCGACGCCCAGCTGACCCTGGTCCAGCAGGTGCCCCTGGCCGGCGTGGTGATGGTGACCACGCCCCAGGAGGTGGCCCTGGCGGACGTGCGCCGGGGCATCCGCATGTTCCGCGAGGTGGACGTGCCGGTGCTGGGCGTGGTGGAGAACATGAGCTACTTCGTCTGCCCGGACACGGGCAAGTCCTACGACATCTTCGGGCAGGGCGGCGGCGGCCGCGTGGCCAAGGAGTACGGCCTGCCCCTCTTGGCGGAGATCCCCATCGACCCGGCCATCCGCACCGGCGGCGACGAGGGCCGGCCCGCGGTCGAGGTCGAAGGGTCGCCCGCGCGGGCGGCCTTCCTGGCCCTGGCCGACCGGGTGGCGGCCCTGGCCGTCGAGCCCGGGGCCTGAGGCCCCGTGGCGGACCCGGGCGTACCGGCTGCGGTCCTGCCGGCTGCCGCGCGCGGCGCCGGGCGCGTCATGGCCGGCGCCCTGGTGGGCCTGTGCCTGACCGCGACCTTCTCCATCTCGGTGACCCAGATCCTGCTGGGGGTGGCCACGGCCGCGCTGCTGGTCCGGCTGGCGGTCGCCCGTGATCCGCGCGCCTGGGCCGTGGGCCTGGAAGGGCCGCTGCTGGCCTTGCTGCTGTGGGCCGTGGCCATGGTGCCCCTGTCGGGGGACCGGGCCCAGAGCGCGCTCTTCCTGCGGCGCTTCTACCTCTTCGCGGCGCTGTTCGCGGCGGTCGGCCTGGTCAGGGGAGAGCACGGCGGCCGGGTGCGCGCGGGCGCCCTGGCGGCGCTGCTGGTGGGCGGCGCGGGCACGGCCGTTTACGGCCTGGTGGATTATGCGCGCCTGGGGGGCGCCTTCGTCGACGCCTGGGACGGCTACCTGAAGAACCGCCTGGTGCTGACCCAGCACTACATGACCTCCGGGGGCCTGATGATGGTCACCTGCCTGGTGGCCCTGGCCTTCCTGCTGGTCGTGCGGGGGCGGCGGACGCGGCTGCTGCTGGCTGCGGTCCTGGTGCCCATGGCTGCGGCCCTGCTGCTGACCCTGACCCGCAGCGCCTGGCTGGGGTTCGGCGCGGGCGCGGTGGTGATGCTGGCCATGATGCGGCGGCGGCTTGCCGTCGGGGCGGTGGTCCTGGGCGTGGCGGCGATGGTGCTGGTGCCCGGCCTGGTGCGCGACCGCTTCCTCTCGGCCTTCGACCTCGCCGACGCCCAGAACACGCCGCGCCTGGTGATGTGGAAGGTCGGCCTGGAGATCGTGGCCGACCACCCGGTGACCGGCGTCGGCGACCGCAACCTCAACGAACTCTACTGGGCGTACCGCGAACAGGCGGCCGGGCAGCCGGTCACCCGCGAGGCCTACCCGGGCGGGCCGGTGATCGCCGTCGGGCACCTGCACAACAACGTGCTGCACCTGGCCGCCATCTGGGGCCTCCCGGGCCTGGTCCTGGCGGTGGTCTTCATGGTGGCGCTGCTGCGCCGGCTGCGGACAGTCTGGCGCGGTCTGCGGGCGGCCCCGGTCGATGCGGACGATCCCGCGCCGCCGGAGGGCTGGGTGCTGGCGGCGGTGGGCGTCTGGTGGGGCTTCGTGGTGGCCGGGATGTTCGAGTGGTATTTCGGCGACGCCGAGGTGGCGACGCTGGCCTGGCTGGTCTCGGGGCTGGCCCTCGGCGCCGACCGGGTCGCGGCCGCCCGCGCCGCCGCCACCGGTCACCCGGCGTAGCCCAGGTCCTTCAACCGCTGCCGTACCGTCGCGTCCAGGTCGGCCCAGCCGCCGCCTGTGCCGTCGCCGGCGGCGCCGCAGCCGGACGCCTGCCAGGCGGCCGCCACCTGCCGCAGGTCGTTCAGCACTTCGGGGCGCTCGTGCTGGCGGTCGTGGCGCTCGGCCGGGTCGGCGTCCAGGTCGTGCAGCGCCAGGGGTTCGCCGCCGCGGCGGGCTACCAGCTTCCAGTTCCCCCGCCTGACCATCACCAGGTCCGGGCCGTAGGCGATGGCCTCGGCCAGCACCGGGGTCGTCCCGGCGTCGTCGCCGGCCCCGGTGGCCCGGGAGCGGCCGCTGAGGCTGCGGGCC
>JACZKN010000511.1 GCA_014859985.1 Candidatus Krumholzibacteriia bacterium
CGGCTGGGCGGCGCCGGGCGGCGCGCCCGGGGCCTATCCCTACGCGGCGGCGGTGATGCACGAGGTGCCGCCCCACGGGGCCCGGGTCGTGTTCGTGCCCACGGACTTCCCTCTGGTCCTGACCGACCCGGACGAGGACGCCAAGGCGGCGGCCGCCCAGCCGGCCCGGGTCCGCCTGTTCCAGGACGTGCTGGCCTGGTTCGGCTACGTGGGCGCCGGCGACGTGGCGCCGGTGCCGGCTGCCGGGCCCTTCGTCGTGACCGCGCGGCCCAACCCGTTCAACCCCGCGACCACCATCGCCTGGACGGCGTCCGCGGCCGGGCACCTGACGGTCAAGGTCTTCGACCTGCGCGGGCGCCTGGTGCGCGCGCTGCACGACGGGCCGGCCGCGGCCAGCGGTGCGGTGGCCTGGGACGGCCGCGACGAGGGCGGCGCGGCCGCCTCCTCGGGCGTGTACTTCTACGAGCTGCGCCACGGCGACCGCGTGCAGGTGGGCAAGCTGGCCCTCGTGAAGTAGGGCCCGCGCCGCGCGCACGGCAAAAAGGGGGCCCCGGGCTCGTGCCTGGGGCCCCTGTGCCTGCGTGGAAGGCTCGGGTCCCGCCAAGTGATGGACGGCGCCGTGCTACTTCACGAGCGCCATCTTGTGGACCTTCACCTGCCCGCCCGTGCGGGCCTCGTAGAAGTAGACGCCCGACGGGACCTGGCGGCCCAGGTCGTTGGTGCCGTCCCAGGTCGCCGTCCCGGTGCCCTGGTCGCGGACCTCGTCGACGAGGGTGCGCACCAGTTCGCCGCGGACGTTGAAGACCTTCAGGCTCAGGTGCCCGCGCCGGGGCAGCGAGTACTCGATGCTCGTGGCGGGGTTGAAGGGGTTCGGGAAGTTGCGCACCGCGAAGGGCCGCGCCTCCGGCACGCCGGAGATGTCGCCCGGATCACCGCTCACGCCGAAGTAGGCCAGGATCTCCCGGAGCACGTTGACCCGGCCGGTGGCGACCGACGGTGCGTCCGCATCGTGCCAGATGAAGTTGAAGTCGTAGGGCATCGAGACGACCCGGCTGCCCGAGGGAATGATGTTCAGCGTCGCCGCGCTGTAGCCGTAGGCGTTGCCCACCCCCGAGGGGCTGGCGAACTGCGCCAGGCGGATCGCCCCGCCGACGGGCTGCACCGCGTCGAAGACGTTGATCACCACGCAACCGCCGTAGGCCAGCCAACTGGTCGTGGTGGCGAAGACAGGGTTGCCGCCCTCGGCCAGGACCACCGGGGCCACCTGGCCGCCGATCAGCGGGCGCAGGTCCGAAGACACCAGGGACAGGCCCATCTGGTTTTCCAGGAAGGCCCCGGTCACCGACCCGGACTGGGCCAGGTCGGTCGCCAGGTCGTCGCCCGAGAGGTAGATGTCCCGGCCGCCCGGCAGCAGCCACTGGGCCAGCAGCTGGGCGTCCTGGCCCGGGTCCTTGCTGTAGTCCCCGTTGGCGAGCGTGAACGCGCTGAGGTCCCCGCTCGTGTAGAGCATGTCGTCGTACCAATCGAGGTGGAACTGGGTCGCGCGCCCGCCCAGGCCGTTGCCGACGCCGGAACTGGGGCCGTTGGTGTAGTAGACGTCGAAGTCGCGACCCGCCACCAGGCCGAGGTTGCGGAACGACGTGTACCAGTCGTTGCGGCCGCCCCGGTTGCCGAAGTCGTTCCAGAAGAGCATGCCCGGCGTCTCGTAGGTCCCCGGCTCACCGACCCGCTCGGTCAGCGTGGGCAGGCCGCGCACCACGTAGCCGGGGTCGTAGACCAGCAGGTCGTCGAAGTCGCTGAAGCCGGTGGTGTCCGCCGGCAGCGTCGAGGTCTGGGCGAGCCCTCCCACCTCGTCCGTGGCCTGCACGTAGTAGTGCAGCACGTCGCCGGGGAAGAGGAAGCCCGTGTCCGGCAGGTCGAAGGCCCAGCGCCCGGGCTGGACGGTGCCGCCGTTGGCCGCCGGCACGCCCTCGACGTAGCCGACGGCGGGCAGTCCGGCCGTGCGGTACGGATCGAACAGGGGGTTGGTCCGCAGCCGGTAGTAGAGCCGCGGCGCGCCCGTGAGCGCCGCCCCGGACCGCACCGGCACGATGTCCACGGTGATCGAGTCGCCCGGGTCGTTGCGCTGGTGCAGGGGCAGGGAGATGTTCCTGGCCATGTCGAACCGGACGCTGTTGTCGCCCAGGAACATGGTGCTGACCTCGCCGATGGCGGGGAAGCCGTCGTTGGCCAGGTCGATCTCGCGGGTGGCCATGCCCGGCCCGGAGAACGGGTAGGCCGCCAGCCTCACGTTGTCGAAGTAGGGCGCGGGCGTGGCGTCGTTGCCTTCGTAGCCGAACGCCCAGCCGATCTCCCACACCGAGAGCTGGATCTGCACCCACTTGCGTCCCGGTTCGAGCAGGTCGGTGCACTCGTCGAGGAAGCGCAGGTAGTCCGGCCCGCCGATCTCCAGGAAGTTCCGGTCGCGCCAGGGCATGCCCAGGATGTCGGCGGGGTCGTCCGAGGCGGTCGACCGCACGCCCCACAGGAAGGCCACGCCCGGGCTGTCGGCGCTCAGGTCCTCGTGGCGGTACACGTCGTACCAGAGCGCGGCCCCGTCGTAGTCGCCCTCCGGCCAGGCCATGATGGGCGACTCGATGAAGTTGTGCAGGTGCCCGTCGGGGCCGGCCAGGCCGCCGGTGACGTTGATGATGAAGCCGTTGGGCCCGTAGCACCAGTTGATGCAGGGGCTGCCGCCGGTGCCGGGCACCACGATGCCGTCGTCGATGAACGCGGCCTGGACGCTGTTGTTGCCGGCGCACGGGTCCAGGTCCTGCAGGCCGGTCCACAGCCTGGTGAAGTCGCCGACGCCGTCGGGCAGCACCGGCTGGAACTGGCCCAGCGTGCCATCCTCGAAATCGTGGCTGTAACCGCTGCCGTTGGACAGGGCGATGACCACGTCGTCCAGCTGCATGGCGCCGGCGCCCTGCCAGCCGCAGTCCTGGTCCGAGGCGCCGCCGTCGGAGACGAAGCGGAACTGCACCACCACCTCGTCGCCGCCCTGGCCCAGGTAGTCGGCCGGGGTGTAGATGGTCTGCGTGTTCACGTGCACCCCGACGCCGACCCCGTCGGCGACCCAGGCGTTGACGAGGGGCTGATCGTACTTCACGAAGGACAGGTAGCAGTAGTCGTAGGCCGTCTCGGTGTCGTGGTTGACCACGGCGCTGACGTTCACGGTGCAGCTCAGGGAGCTGTTCGCGACCGTGCCCCGCCACTCGAGGATCTCGTTCCAGTTGGTGCCGTAGCCGCCGACGGGGTCGCCGGCCGAGCACGCGGGGAACGCCAGGTCGCCGCACCACGCGCTGTAGGTGCCGCTGACGACGTTGTAGGTGTCGACGTGCCAGTAGGTCTCGGTGGGCTGGGTGTAGTCGCCGTGGGTCCAGCCGTTCCAGGCCGGGTTGCCGGACATGTCCTGGAACTGGCCGTTGTGGTCGGCGCCGCTGCCCCAGGGACCCATCACCAGATGGGTGTCGCGGGCGGCCTTGGCCCAGTCCGCGGCGGGAGTGGCGGCTGCGGACGCAGGCCGCCGGTTGAAGCTGTCGCGGGTCTTGTCGGCATCACCTCCGAATGCGGTTGCGGCGAGAACCAGAGTCGCGACCAGGAACAGGGTACGCACGGATGCGCTTTTCATGATGACCCTCCCGTTGGGAAGCGTCGGGGGAGAGCCGCTTGCCTGAACCTACGGAGATGATGTCCGGTGAGCAAGAGGCCCCGCAGGGGGAAAATGACACCTTCTCGCTCATTTTTTGTTCGTCATATCTTCGTTTTTTCCCTTGACCAAACAGACAGATGTCTGTTTAATGGTGGTCGGAACCCAACCGCTCGTCAACCCCGGCCCCGACCGAAGGGAGCCCGCCATGGCCCGCACCCCCGCCGACAGCACCCGCCGCGCGATCCTGGCTTTCGTGCGCCGGGGCATCGCCGCCGGCGCGTCGCCCACGGTGCGCGAGGTGCAGGAGCACTGCGGGTTCCGGGCCGTGGAGTCGGCGCGGCAGCACCTGGAGGCCCTGGTGGCGGCGGGGCTGCTGGCCAAGGCGCCGGGCCGCGCCCGGGGGTATCGCCTGCCCCCGACCGTCGGCCCGGTGCGCCTGGTCCCCCGCCTGGGCCGGATCCAGGCCGGCGCCCTGAGCGAGGCGATCGAGGATCCGGACGGGTGGATTCCCGTATCGGTCCGGAATGACGGCGCCATGGGCGAGCACGAGCTCTTCGCCCTGGTCGTGCGGGGCGAGAGCATGACCGGCGCGGGCATCCTGCCGGACGACCTGGTGATCGTCCGCCGCCAGGACACCGCCCGCGACGGGGAGATCGTCGTGGCCCTCGTGCAGGACGAGGCCACGGTCAAGCGCCTGCGCCTGCACGCGGGAAGGATCGAGCTGCAGCCGGAGAACGCGGCCTTCGCCCCCATCGTGCTCGAGCCGGGGGCCGAGGTCCGCATCCTGGGCCGTGTCGTGGAGGTCCGCCGCCGGCTGGCCTGAGCGCCCAGCCGCGGCGGCACACGCCGGATCCGGGGTCCCGCATTGCCGCAGCGCCCGGCGTCCCCGGCGCCGGGCCGAACCATCGCCAACCGCACCGCAGGAGGTGGGTCATGGCCGCCCTCGCCCATGGCTTGGCATCGCCGCCCCCGCCGCACGGCAACCTGGCCGTCGACATCTTCCATCACCCGGCCCTGGTGCGCCTGCGCGCCGAGCCGCAGCCGGACACCGCGCCCGCCCCGGCCTGGACCCGGGCCGAGCTG
>JACZKN010000062.1 GCA_014859985.1 Candidatus Krumholzibacteriia bacterium
GGCCGAGCACGACGCCCTCGCCGCGGACCGCAGCGGCGCCGACAGCGAACGTCCCCGGGCCGACGAAGAGGGGCCGTTCCCCCAGGTGGACATCCTGCAGGAGCAGTTGGACGGCGCCGGCGGCGTGGCTTTCAGCCAGGCGCCCCTGCCCGAGCCCCGCGCGGCCACCGGCAGCCCCGCCGAGGGCGCCGAGGGCCAGGACGAAGAGAGGCGCGAGGCCGACCGGGCGGACGGCAGGGGCGAATGGGCCCTTCCCCAGGAGCGCTCCGAGTCCGGGGGCCGGACCCGGGGCGAGCGCGACGACGAACGGACCGACGAGCAGCAGCAGCCGGACCTGGAGGACTGGTGGGGCGGCCAGGCTCCTTCGGTGCTCAAGGAGGGCGAGCAGACCCGGGTCGGGGACCGCGGTTTCGAGTTCGACCAGAAGTCCATGGGCGACCTGGGCGCCGGCGTGGCCATCGACGGCGAGTTCAGCCTCAACACCTACCAGTGGGACTACGCCCCCTGGATCAAGCACTTCGCCAACCAGCTGCACCGGCACTGGGTGGCGCCCTACGCCTACCGCCTGGGCGTCATCAGCGGCGTGACGCGCCTGCGTATGGTGGTGGAGAAGGACGGCCGACTCTCGCTGCTCGAGGTGATCGAGACCGACGGCCACCAGTCCCTGCACGACGCCTCCCAGGCGGCGCTGAAGGCCTTCGCGCCCTACGCGCCCCTGCCGCCGCACTTCCCCGAGGAGAATCTTGTGATCATCCTCAGCCTGCACTATCCTGCGTGGCGGCGGTGAGCGCCGCCGCCGGACGCAGGGGACCGAGCGCCCCTGCTTCGCTTATCCTCCGGAGGTCGTCGAACCCATGTGGGAAATGATCCTGGCCGGCCGTTACATGATGATCCCCATATCCCTGGCCTCCCTGGTGGGGCTGGCGGTGATCATCGAACGGTTCATCGTGATCAACCGGCAGCGGATCCTCGCCCCGGAGATCGCCCAGGCGGTCGAAACGCTGTCGGCCAGCGAGGACCTGAGGGTGGCCTATGCCATCTGCGAGCGGCGCCCCGGACCCTTCGCCAACATCGTGCGCGCCGGGCTCGACCACGCGGACAACGACTGGACGGTGATCCGCGACGTGCTGCAGGAGGCGGGGCGGCAGGAGGCGACGCGCCTGACCCGCCGCCTGGGCGTGCTGGAGACCGTGGCCGCGGTCTCGCCGCTGCTGGGCCTGCTGGGCACCGTGCTGGGCATGATCCGCGTCTTCGCCACCGTCTCGGCCGCGGGCCTGGGCAACCCGGAGACCCTGTCCGAGGGCATCAGCGAGGCCATGGTCACCACCGCCGCGGGCCTGATCATCGGCATCCCGGCGCTGGTGGCCTACAACTGGCTGAACGGTCGCGCGGACGGCATCATCTTCGAGCTGGAGTTCTACTCCTCGAAGGTGCTCGATACGCTGCGGCGGCGGCAGCTGCGGCGCAGCGGGGCGGTCCCGGCATGAACTTCCGGCCGCAGAGGCAGGGCAAGGGCCTGATCCTGAACATCACCTCGCTCATCGACGTGATGTTCCTGCTGGTGATCTTCTTCACGGTGACGTCGACCTTCCGTAACCAGCCGGCGATCACCCTGGTCCTGCCGCGGTCGGCCACCGCGAGCGAGACCGTGGACACGCCGTCGATCATGTACCTGGCCGCCGACGGCCGCATTTTCCTGAACGACGCGCAGATCGCCCGCGACCAGCTGCGGGTCATCCTCGAGCAGCTGCACGCCGGCACCGGGGAGGAGCGCATGGTGCTGCGGGCGGACGAGAACGCGACCCACGGCGACGTCGTGGGCCTGATCGACACCATCAAGCAGAGCGGGTTCACCCGCGTCAGCCTCTCCGCCCGGTCGCCGGGCGCGGGGGGTTGAGGAAGGAACCGCGCGATGAGCCCGCACTTCAAGGTCCCGGTCGCGGCGGCGGCGTTCGCCGTCGCCCTGCTGGCCGGCTGCACGAGCGAGCTGCCCAGCGAGGTGGGGGCGGACCTGGCCACGGTCGAACTGGACTCGGTCCTGGTGCCCCTGGACGTGTTCGCCGTCGACCGCTATTCGGCCCTCGCGGTCCAGGACCCCGACCTGCCGCTGTCCCGCCAGCAGGTGCTCTACCTGGGCGGGCAGATGGGCAACCGGTCCTCGATCCTGGTGAACTTCGACTTCGACGCGTATGCCAGCGAGGACTTCCCCGAGAGCCTCTTCACCGCCGGTAACATCCAGACGGTGAAGCTGAGCCTGACCAGGCTGCGGTTCTACGGCGAGGCCGCCGACACCAACGCCCCGGTGGTGCGCGTGTTCTACCGCATCTACGCGCTGGACGCCCCCTTCGACTCGACCGCCTTCCCCGGCCCGGTGCCGCCCCACGACGGCCGCGACCTGAACGCGGACTACTTCCTCGAGCAGGGCAGCCTGCCCCAGATTCCCCTCTACAAGTCGGACTTCCTGGAGTGGATCGCCGAGGGCGGCCTGCGGGGCTTCCTGATCCAGGCCGGCGCCGAGTCCGACTCGGGGCTGGTGGGCTTCGCGGCACGGGACCTGCGGCGCTTCTCGGAGATCCCGCCGGTGGCCGTGGGCACCGTGCCGGCGCCCAACCTCGTGGTCAACTTCGCCAGCGAGGAGATCAACCGCCTGATCCCGCCGCAGGCGGACATCTCGACCTTCGACCAGGTCCCGGCGCCGCCGGCCGTGCCCGACGCGACCCTGCTCGTGCGCACCTGCCTGCGCCAGTACCCGGCGCTGCTGTTCAGCCTGGCCAAGCTGCCGCCGGACGTCTACATCAACCGCGCCGTGCTGGTGCTGCACAACGACACCTCGCGCAGCTTCGGGACCCTGCAGACCCTCGTGGTCTCGGAGCTGGACACGGGGTCCTTCGGCGACCCCTACGGGTCCCTGACCCTCGACAGCCTGGGTCAGCTGCTCTACCCGGTCACCGGGACCTTCAACAACGACCCGGGCTTCAACCGGCGGTTCGATTTCAACGTCACGGCTTCGCTGCAGCGCGCCGTCAACGGGGCCTACACGGGGGTGCGGGGCTTCGTGCTGACGGCGGACGAGGATTTTCTCACCGGATACGACACGGCGGTCATCGACCCCGACTTCTACTTCAACGAGTTCCACTTCCACGGCACCGCCGCGCCGGACTCGGTGCGACCGCACCTGCTGATCCACTACAGTTCGGTCACGGGCCTGGGGGGTGACGACGATGAGTGAGCGCCGCTTCGCCGCCCCGCCGCTGGTGGCGGTCGTCCTCTTGCCCCTCCTGCTGGCGGTCGGATCCGCCGCGGCGCAGACCCCGTTCGCCCTGCAGAACATCGGCCAGCGGATCGAATCCGACGACGCCCGCATGGTCGCCCGCGGCTTCGGCATGACGGTCAACGATTCCCTGCACCCGGGCTTCAAGAACGTGGCCTCGCTTTCCTCGCTGCGGCACGTGGCCATCAAGTTCACCGGCTTCGGGGAAAGCAGCGAGCACGAGGACGCCGGGGGCAGCCGGCATACCTACCGAACCTACGCGCCGGACCTGCGGGTGGGGCTGCCGGTGATCAAGGGCCGCCTGGGCCTGACCGCGGGCTTCGCGATCTTCCGGTCCAGCCAGTTCCAGACCCGGGTCGACACCACCTGGCAGGCGGTGGAGGACTCCATCATCGGCAACTCCCAGTTCGTGCGGGAGGGCTCGCTGTTCACCGTGCCGCTGGGGGTGGCCTGGGAGCCGGTCGGCGGGATCTCCCTGGGCGCCTCGCTGAACCTGGTGCGCGGGGCGATCCGCGACGCCGCGGCGGACTTCTTCGAGCTGCCGGCCGTCGGCGGCAACCCCTTCTACCAGCCCAACAGCGTGGTGGTGGAGGACCGGTTCAGCGGCACGTCGGCCACCGTCGGGGCGCTCCTGGCCCCGGGACGGCGCTTCCGCCTCGCGGCCTCCTACACCCCGGCCTACGATGTGGACGTCGAACGCGAGGAGGACCTGCAGGGCGTGGCGGCCCGCGGCCGCAGCAGCTGGGTGATGGGCATGCCCGCGGAGTACCGCGCCGGCTTCGAGGCGCGCCTGTTCGGACGCTGGAAGGTGGGCGGCGACGGGCTGTGGGCCGAGTCGTCCGCCCTCAGCGGTCGCGCCGACTGGGAGCAGGCGGCAGAGGACGAATACGCCTGGTCCGCGGGCCTGGAGCGGGTCCACGCCCGCGAACGCCGCGGCGGACTGAAGAACCTGCCCCTGCGCCTGGGCACCTCGTTCCGGCGCTGGGCCTACGCCGTCGGCGGCGCGCCCGTGGACGAATGGACCTGGGCCGCGGGCACGGGCTTCCCGTTCCGCGGGGACATGGGGCACCTGGATGTGGCGGTCTCCTACGGCCGCATCGGCGAACGGGCGACCAACGGTCGCGAGAGCACCGTGTGGCGGTTGACAGTGTCGGTGACCGGTCTGGAGACCTGGTGGTAGCAGCGAAGGGGGCGGTGGACATCATGCGCACGACGGCGACGACGACCCGGGGGGCCCTGGTCCTGGCGGCGGTGATCCTGGCGGCGGCCCTGGGCGGCTGCCGCGAGGCGGCGGACCTGACCGATCTGGAGCAGTTCGTCCAGCGCACGGCCGCCCTCGACGGCCGGGTCCTGGAGGACAGCCTGCGGGCCTACCTGGCCGGGGGGCCGCCCGGGTCCACCTACGCCAGCTTCATGCTGGGCAACCGGTTCTACGACGCCGCGGCCGATTCGGCCGCCGTCCAGGGCTGGGACGCGGCGGCCGTGCCCGCCCTGCTGGACAGCGCGGAACTCCACTTCTCCCGCGCCGTGGCCCAGGACAGCAGTTTCGTCGAGGCCCTGGTGAACCTGGGCTCGGTCTGGGACGACCGGGCCGAGCAGCGGGGCCCTCGGCCCCAGCGCGACAGCCGCCTGGCCCAGGCCGAGCGGTTCTACCAGTTGGCCCTGGCGGTCGATCCCGCCGACGAGAAGGCCCGCTGCAACCTGGGCGGCCTCTACCTGCGCCAGCGGCGGACCCAGGAGGCCGTGGACCAGTTCCAGATGGTCCTGGACCACGACCCGACCAGCGCCCTGGCCCACTACAACCTGGCCATCATGTTCGCCGAGCAGAAGATCTACCGCGAGGCGCTGCGCGAATGGGAACTGGCGGCCAAGCACGATCCCGACGGCGACATCGGCGAGCGCTCGCGCGAGAACGTGCGCATCGTCAAGGACCTCATGAGCGCTCCGGATCCGCGGGAGGCGGGCCGTTGACCTTCCCGCTGCCGATCCCCCCGGAACTGGTGCGGCGGGTGCCGCCGGGCACCGGGGTGCTGCTGGGCGTCAGCGGCGGCGTCGACAGCGCGGTGACCCTGGCCCTGCTGCACGCGCTCGGCTGCGCGGTGCACTGCGTCACCTTCAAGAACTTCTGCTACGGCGACGACGAGCGCTTCACCGACCGCTCATGCTGTTCGCTGGACGCCATCGAGGCCGCGCGCCGGCTGGCCGTGCGCTTCGGCGCGCCCCACTGGGTCGGTGACGTGGAGGCGCCGTTCCGGGCCGCCGTCATCGAGCCGTTCGTGGCCGAGTACCGGTCCGGCCGCACGCCCAACCCCTGCCTGCAGTGCAACGGCGCGGTGCGCTTCCCCGAGCTGGTGCGCCTGGCCGACCGCCAGGGCTGCTCCCTGGCCGCCACCGGCCACTACGCCCGGGTGGCGGTCGACGGCCGGACCGGCCGCCTGCTGCGGGGGGTGGATCCGGCCAAGGACCAGTCCTACTTCCTGCACCGCGTCGCGCGGGACCTGTGGCCACGGCTGGTGTTTCCCCTGGGCTGGTACACCAAGGACGAGGTGCGGCGCGCGGCCCGCGAGCTGGCGCTGCCGGTGGCGGACAAGCCGGACAGCCAGGAGATCTGCTTCGTGCCGGACGACGACCGCTCGTTCCTGTTCGCGGACGGCCCGGGCACCGCGTCGGGGCCGGTCGTCGACCGCGCCGGCCGCGAGCTGGGCCGCCACCGGGGCCTGGTCAACTACACCGTGGGGCAGCGGCGCGGCCTGGGCGTCGCCGCGGCCGAACCCCTGTACGTGCTGGAGCTGGACGTGCCGGGCAACCGCCTGGTGGTCGGCGCCAGGGATGAGCTCCTGGTGACGCGGCTGCTGGCGGACCGCTTCGTGGCGGCGCTGGCGGACCTGCCCGCCGCCACGAAGCGGTCCGCCAGCAGCCGCGTCACCAGG
>JACZKN010000063.1 GCA_014859985.1 Candidatus Krumholzibacteriia bacterium
CCTTAGGCTATGATTTCACTGATAACGCCGGCGCCGACCGTGCGGCCGCCTTCCCGGATCGCAAAACGCAAACCGGTATCCATGGCGATCGGGGTGATCAGTTCCGCGTCAACCGACACGTTGTCTCCCGGCATCACCATCTCTACTCCCTCCGACAACGTCACGACTCCCGTCACGTCCGTCGTCCGGAAATAAAACTGCGGCCGATATCCGTTGAAAAACGGGGTGTGACGACCACCCTCATCCTTGCTCAGAATATAGCACTCCGCTTTGAACTTGGTGTGCGGCGTAATCGATCCCGGCTTGGCCAATACCTGGCCTCGCTCGATCTCGTCCCGCTTCACTCCGCGCAGCAGGGCGCCGATGTTGTCGCCCGCCTGACCCTGATCGAGCAGCTTGCGAAACATCTCAACTCCGGTGACCACCGTCTTCTGCGTCTTCCGGATGCCAACGATCTCAACCTCCTCACCGACCTTGACCACTCCGCGTTCCACCCGGCCCGTCGCTACCGTGCCACGACCGGATATCGAAAAAACATCCTCGACCGGCATCAAAAACGGCTGGTCAATCTCACGCTTGGGCTCCGGAATGTAAGTGTCGATTGCGTCCATCAACTCCCAGATGCACTTGGCCTTGTCCTCTTCCTCAGGATTCTCCAGCGCCAGCAGTGCCGATCCGCGGACAAAAGGAATGTCGTCGCCAGGAAATTCGTACTTGTCCAGCAGCTCGCGCAGCTCCATCTCCACCAGCTCGATCAGTTCCTCGTCGTCGACCATGTCGCACTTGTTCAAAAAAACGACCATCGCCGGAACTCCGACCTGACGCGCCAGCAGAATGTGCTCCCTGGTCTGCGGCATCGCTCCGTCCGTCGCCGCTACCACCAGAATCGCACCGTCCATCTGCGCCGCTCCGGTGATCATGTTCTTGATATAGTCGGCGTGACCGGGACAGTCCACATGTGCATAGTGGCGCTTGGCACTCTCGTATTCCACATGCGCCGTCGCAATCGTGATGCCGCGCTCCTTCTCCTCCGGTGCCTTGTCTATCTCGCCAAAGTCAGTGAACTTTGCCTGACCTTTTAAAGACAATACGCGCGTGATCGCTGCCGTCAATGTCGTCTTGCCGTGATCGATATGCCCGATCGTCCCTACATTGACGTGAGGCTTTGTCCTTTCAAATTTCTCTTTTGACATGTTCCTGTCTCCTCAGGTCATTGAAGTTTTACCCGGTACGTCCTGTCCCTGGAGCTCACGACCGGATTCGAACCGGTGACCTCATCCTTACCAAGGATGCGCTCTACCACCTGAGCTACGTGAGCAGTGCTAACGCCAACCAAAATGGAGCGGGAAACGAGACTCGAACTCGCAACCCTCAGCTTGGAAGGCTGATGCTCTACCAACTGAGCTATTCCCGCTCGAACGGTCAGACCGTGGTGGGGGGGGGAGGATTCGAACCTCCGAAGGCGTCTGCCGACAGATTTACAGTCTGTTCCCTTTGACCGCTCGGGAACCCCCCCACGCCGATCATCCGATCCGCATGGGCGACCCGCCCAACCACCGCGGGGCGCTTGGAGCTGGCGAGAGGACTTGAACCCCCAACCACCTCATTACAAGTGAGGAGCTCTACCAGTTGAGCTACGCCAGCTCCCGTATTGTCCTCACCATCCGCTTCCAGCCATAAAGCGGCCCCGTCCCTTTCTGGACTTTTCTGGACTTCTCGGGACCGGGACCGTTTTGGGTCCGGGAATATTAACCAGCGTCAGGGATATGTCAAGGTGGCAAAGCCGACAAAATCCAAGTCAGGGGCCCGGCGGGGGCCCCGCGGCGGGCCCCGCGGCGGACCCCGTATCGGTCCCGGAACGGCCCCGCAGGGCCTCCCGGCAGAGGTCCACCACCAGGTCGTCGAAGCCGATGCCCACCGCCGCCGCCGCCTTGGGCACCAGGCTGGTGCGGGTCATGCCGGGGATGGTGTTGGCCTCGAGGCAGGCGTAGTCGATCCCCGCCAGGCGGAAGTCGATGCGCGCCATGCCCTTGCAGCCGATCAGCTCGTACAGGCGCAGGGCGTCGGCGCAGATCTGCTCGTACAGGGGGGAGTTGACCGGGGCGGGCACCAGGTACTCGGTGGCCCCCTCGGTGTACTTGTTGCCGTAGTCGTAGAACCCCTCCCGGGGCCGGATCTCCAACAGCGGCAGGCGCCTGCCCAGGAAGACCGCCGCGGTCAGTTCGCGGCCCGGCACGTAGCGCTCCAGCAGCAGGTCCCCCATGGGCCCGGGCGAGGCCCCCAGGACCCGGCCGAAGTCCTCCGCGAACCCCGCCGCAGAGGTGACGATGGCCACCCCGACCGAACTGCCGGCGGCGTTCAGCTTGATCACCAGGGGGAAGCCCAGCTCGGCGGCCGCCCGCTCGAGGATGCGGGCGAGGGTCAGTTCGTCCCGGTCGGGGCCGCCCGCGCCGACCACGCTGCCGGAGCGGTGGGCCGCCTTGTCCCAGGTCACCTGCAGCCAGTCGGGGGTCGGGATGCCCGCCGAGCGCATGATCCGCTTCGCGAGGGCCTTGTCCATCGCCACGGCGCTCGCCGCCGGCCCGGAAAGGGCGTAGGGCACGCCAAGCAGATCGAGCAGGGCCTGCAGATGGCCGTCCTCGCCCTCGCCGCCGTGCAGGGCCGGGAAGACCACGTCCACCTGGCGCAGCACCTCCAGGCCCATCACCGCGGCCACCGACGGGATCTCCAGCTCGTGCACCTGGTGGCCGGCCCGGCGCAGCCCCTCGGCCACGGCCCGGCCCGACTGCAGGGAGATGTCCCGCTCGGAGGAATCCCCGCCCATCAGCACCGCCACGCGCATCCGGTCGCTCATCCGGCCCGGTCCTTCCGTTCGAGGAGCACCACCACGAGGGCGGTCAGGCATTCGCCGCGGCCCTCCGGGCCCAGGCCCTCGCCCCGGGTGCCCTTGACCGCCACCCGGTCCGGCCCGGCGCCCAGGGCGCCGGCCAAGGCGGCCCGCATCTCGTCCGCGCGCGGGGCCAGCCGGGGCTGCTCGGTGATCACCGTGCAGTCCAGGTTGCCCAGCCGCCAGCCCGCGGCCGCCACCAGGGCCCAGGCCCGCCGCAGCAGGTCCAGGCTGTCGGCCCCCGCGTAGGCCGGGTCGGTGTCCGGGAAGAGGCGGCCGATGTCCCCCAGGCCCGCCGCCCCCAGCACGGCGTCGGTGGCGGCGTGGCAGACGGCGTCCCCGTCCGAGTGCCCCACCGGGCCCACCGGGCAGTCGCCGAAGCGCACGCCCCCCAGCACGCAGGGGCGACCCGCCGCCAGCGGGTGCCGGTCCCAGCCCTGTCCGATGCGCGCCATGGCGGCCCTTCGCCGCGCCCCCGGCGGGGCGCTCAGGGATAGAGTTCGGCGGCCGCGAAGGGCACGCCGGCCCGGTCCTTGTCCGAGAGCACGGTCTCGACCCCGGGCACCAGCGGCCAGGCGATGCCCAGGTCGGGGTCGTCCCAGCGGATGACCCGTTCGTGCTCGGGGGCGTAGGAGTCGGAGCACTTGTACACGAACTCCGCCGACCCGCTCAACACGTAAAAACCGTGGCCGAACCCCGGCGGCACCCAGAGCTGGCGGCGGTTGCTGTCCGACAGCTCGACCCCGGTCCAGCGCCCGCAGGTGGGCGAGCTGCGGCGCAGGTCCACCGCCACGTCGAACACCCGGCCGGCGATCACCCGGACCAGCTTGCCCTGGGGCCGGACGATCTGGTAGTGCAGCCCGCGCAGCACGCCGCGGCCGGAGCTGCTCTGGTTGTCCTGCACGAAGACCGCGTCGATGCCCGCGGTGCGGAACAGGTCGTCGCGCCAGATCTCCATGAAATAGCCGCGCTCGTCGCCCAGCACGCGGGGCTCGACGACCAGCACCTCCGGGATCCCCGTGGGCACGAACTTCACCGGCGCTCCTCCAGCAGGCGGCGCAGGTAGGTGCCGTAGCCGCTCTTCTCCAGGGGGGCGGCCAGGGCCGCCAGCTGCCCGTCGTCGATGAAGCCCATGCGCCAGGCGATCTCCTCGGGGCAGGCGATCTTCAGGCTCTGGCGCTCCTCGATGACCCGGATGAACTGGCCCGCGTCCAGCAGGGACTGGTGGGTGCCGGTGTCCAGCCAGGCGGCGCCGCGGCCCAGGATCTCCACCTGCAGGTCGCCCCGGCGCAGGTAGGCTGCGTTGACCTCGGAGATCTCCAGTTCGCCCCGGGCCGAGGGCCTGATGCCCTTGGCGATCTCCACGACGTCGCTGTCGAAGAAGTACAGCCCGGTGACCGCGAAGTGGGACTTCGGCCGGGCCGGCTTCTCCTCGATGCTCACGGCCCGGCCCCGGACGTCCAGCTCGACCACCCCGTAGCGTTCGGGATCCTGGACGTAGTAGGCGAAGATGGTGGCGCCGCGCTCCTGCCGCGCGATCTCCTGCAGCTTCCGCGACAGGCCGCCGGCGTAGAAGATGTTGTCGCCCAGGATCAGGCAGGCCGGCCGCCCGTCCAGGAACCGTTCGCCCAGGATGAAGGCCTGGGCCAGGCCGTCGGGGCTGGGCTGGGCCACGTAGTCCAGACGCAGCCCCCAGGCCGAACCGTCGCCCAGCAGGGCGCGAAAGGCCGCCTGGTCCTGGGGCGTGGTGATCACCAGGATCTCGCGCAGGCCCGCCAGCATCAGGGTCGACAGGGGGTAGTAGATCATCGGCTTGTCGTAGACGGGCATCAGCTGCTTGCTGACCGTCAGGGTCAGCGGGTGCAGGCGCGTGCCGGTGCCGCCGGCGAGGATGATGCCGCGTCTGCGGGAGGTTTCGGTCATCTCGGACTCCGGATGGTGGCGGGTTCGGGCCATGCTAGCACGCCGGGCCGCCGGGCGACAACCCGCAGCTAGGCGGGGTCTTCCGGGGCCCCGGCCTGGTCGCCCCCCGGCGCGGCGGCCGGGCGGCGCCCGCCCCGGTAGCCGATCACCCGGGCCGGGTTGCCCATCAGGATGGCGAACGGCGGGTAGTTCTTGATCCCGACCACCGACCCGGCGGCCACGATGCAGCCGTCGGGCAGAGCCACCCCGGGCATGATGAAGGCGTCGGCGCCGATCCAGCAGTCGCGGCCGATGCTGACCGCGGCGTAGGTCGCCCCCTGCTCGGCGATGGGCCGGTCCGGGTCGTCGGCGACATGGTTCTGCGTCCAGATCTTGCAGCCGGGACCGAGCAGGGTGTGGTCGCCGATGCTGAGCCCGCCGCCCGCCTGCAGCAGGCAGTCGGTGCCGATGCTCACGTTGTCGCCCAGGCGGATGTTCTGCAGGTTGCGGAAGCGGGCGCCCTCGAGGATGGCCAGGCGCGGGCCCACGGCGGCGAAATGGCGGCGCAGCAGCCGGACACGCGCCGGGGAGCCGAAGGAGTCCGGCCACTCGCGGATCAGGGCGTAGGCCAGGTCGACCCGCCCTTCGCGGCTCTTGAGGTCCCACCAGAACCGGCGCAGGATCGTCATCACGCGGACTCCTCCTTGCCTTCGGCGTTGAGGGCGGCGGCCAGGTCGCTGCCCGTCCAGTAGCCGTCGCTGACGCCGGTGGGCCGGCCCAGGGCCGCCTTCAGGCGCAGGACCAGGTGTTCGGCACCGCAGACCGACCAGCGGAACTCGTCCAGGTCCGCGGGCACCATGTGGCGGGGCCGCCGGTAGGGATGGTCGCCCAGGGCCGGGTCCGCGTAGGCCACCCAGGCCCGGTCGAAGCCCGCGCCGGCCACGATCGCCACGGTCTCGTCGTCGTAGTCGGCCGGTCCGCCCTGGGGATAGGCGAACCAGCGGACCGGCTCGCCCAGCTGCCCGGCGAGGTCGTCGCGGGAGCCCTCGATCTCCTGCCGCGCCCGTTCCCCGTCCACCCGCGAGAGGATGGGATGGGTGCGGGTGTGGGCCCCCATCACGATCCCGGCCCGGGCCATGGCGGCGATCCCGTCCCAGGTCGAGGCGGCGAACTCCGCGGGGGGCGCCGCGGGCAGGGTGACGCCCAGCTGGCCCGCCAGGTCGGCGATCACCTCCTCCTTGCGCTCGTCCGGGACGAAGCGCAGGGCCGGCACCAGCCGGAACCAGAACGCGCCGCGCTCGGCGCGGGTCCGCAAGGGGCCCCGCACCGTGCGGCCGGCCACGGTCACGGCGGCCTCCGCGGTGCCCGCCCGGGCCAGGGCGAAATGGACCTTGTCCCACCACATCCACGAGCGCCCGGCGACGAACCCCGTGGTCACGAACAGCACCGCCGGCAGGCCGCGCTCCCGCAGGACCGGGAAGGCGACGCGCTCGAAGTCCGCGTAGCCGTCGTCCACCGTCACCACGGCCAGCGGCCGCCGGCTGCGGGGCCGGCGGCCCTCCTCCTGGTCCACCAGGGCCGCGGGACCCACCACCTGGCAGCGGGCCTGCAGCAGGTCCAACTGACGGGCGAAGCGGTCGGCCGGCGTGGCGTCCGGCTCGGCGGCGGCATCGTCGGTGAAGCGGTGGTACATCAGGACCCGCTCGCGGTCCCGGGTCAGGCGCAGGCAGGCACCCTCGAACCCGGGCAGCCGCAGCAGGAAACGCTTGATGGGACCGGCAGCCATGCAGTTCTCCAGGTCGAAATCCGGCGGTCGGCGCCGCCGCCGCCGCATTGCGGAGCGGCCCATACACATAGCAGGGCGAAGCACGGCGCGCCAGGCGGGATCGCCGCGCCCGGCGGGTCAGGTCTCCTGCCGGGCGGCGGCCTCCACCGTGGCCAGGCGCTGCCGCGCGACCTTCCGCCCGGCCGCCTCCATCTCGCCGGTCATGGCCGACACCACGATGGCCAGCCCCGCGGCGAACCACCAGCAGATCAGGTACAGGGTGTGGGCGAAAATCCCGTTCACCGCCAGCATGACGAGGTAGAGCCGGCCGGCCCGGGCGACGGCCGCGACGTAGTCGGCGTCCCAGACGGTACGCGCCAGCAGGATCCGCGTGCGCCGGTCGGTGTCCGTGACCACGGCCAGCCGCTTGAGCGCGGCCTGCAGCCGCTCGAGTCGCTTGACCGCCCGCTCGAAGGCGACGTACAGGGCCAGCATGAAGTAGAGGAAGACCAGGGTGCCCTGGATGCCGATGTGGGTCAGGGCCTGCAGATAGAGGTTGTGGGTGTCCTGGTAGCGGCCGAATCGCGCCATGCGCACGGTCATGAAACTGTTGATGCCCACGCCGCCCGGGTTCTCCAGGAAGATCACCCAGGCGTCCTGCATGATCTCCAGGCGCTTGTCCTTGGAGTGCCCTTCGGCTTCCTCGCCGCCAATGCTCGTGAAGCGCTCGCGGTACTGCTCGGGTAGCACCGAAACCACGACCAGGGCAGCCAACACACCGACCACGGCCATCCTGACCCGGTGCCTGCAGTACAGCCACCAGAAGACAGCGATGGCGATGGTGCCGAGGTAGCCGGCGCGTGACCCGGTGAAGACGATGCACACGCAGGCCAATACGGCGATGCCCAGCATCGCCATCCTCAGAAGCCGGCCGCGCACCACCCCGTACAGGTAGATGATGAACGGCAGGCTGGTGACGGCGATCAGGCTCAGCCCGTTGGGGTGCCCGTAGTAGTCGACCGCGCCGTGCAGGCGCATGATCCCCTGGTTGCGCCAGACCAGGCTGCCGCTGATCAGGCCGCGCACCGACTCCTGATAGATCCAGAACACCGAGAACAGGAAGGTGAACATGAACACGCGCAGGCGCCCCGGCGTACGGATCAGGACGATCATGAAGAAGGTGAACATGGCCTGCTTCACGATGTAGTCGATGAAGGTGTCCTTGGCGTATGCCTGGTCGGCGGCGAAGGGCACCTGCAGGAGCATCATCAGGAACAGCAGCACGATGCCGAGCACCAGGGGCTTGCTCTCGGAGAGGTCGACCGGATACTCGGCCGCCACCTTCACGCAGAGGCCGATGAGCACGACTCCGATCACCAACTGGTGGCGGATGGCGTCGAGGACGTCGAGACGTTCACCTAGCACGGTGTACACCGAGACCGTGTACAGCATCAGCAGGGCGAAGATGATCCAATGGCCGCCGCGGCGCCCCAGTCCGCTGATGAGTTCGTTGACCAGGCGCACTGCTCAGGACCCCGCCGCGCCCGTCAACGACAGGCCGCACACGACAACCGTAAAGCTGGTCATGGTCCTTCCCTTCCCAGCTCGGTGCACAAGCGTGTGAAGTACTCCTGCCAGCGCGCCTCGATCCGCTGCCGCACGTCGGGCATCCCGGCCTCCCGCACGGCCCGCTCGTCGACCGCCCGCCGCATGGAGGCGGCCAACTCGTCCGGTGCGTGGCCGGTCAGGATCGCCGCTTCTCCGAACCAGTCGCGCAGGGCGTCCGTGTCCGAGAGCACGGCTACCTTGCCGAGGGCCACGGCCTCGTAGGCGCCGCAGACCAGGCAATGCTCGCGGGTCGTGAGGTCCACGACGGCGTCGGCCGCCGCCAGCAGCCCCACGAAGTCCTCCTCCGCCACGAAGCCCGTCAATTCCACATTGGGAGGTACGGCGGCCCCGTCGAAGCGCGCGCGCTCCGGATTGCCGGTCACGTACACCACCCAGTCCGCCGGGAGCAGGCGTGCCGCCTCCAGGACCTCGCGGTAGGGCTCGTCGTCGGCGTACGTGCACACGAAGACCAGGTTGTGCGTCCCCCGCAACTGCGGGATACGTCCCGTCGCGAGCGTCGGCAGCCGGTCCGGCAGGATCACGACGCGACCGCGGTTGGCCTCGACAAGCGGGCGGAGGCCTTCGTTGGTGACGATGGTCAGGCTGGCGTGGCGCATCGCGTAGTTCGCCAGGGCGTTCAGCAGGCGGCTGCGGCCGCCCATGGGCACAAGCCCGCTGTTGTGGGCGTCGATGATAACCCGCACGGGCAACAGGCGTCCCAGGGTCACGCAGAATACCGCCAGGACGATTGACGGGTTCATGGCCACGACCCGCCGCGGCCGCCGGCGCAGCAGGAGGCCCGTGGTGGCGGCTAGGCCGCGCAGGTACTTCAGGGCGCGGTTGCGGACGCGCCCTACCTCGCCGAACTCGTGCAGCGGGATGCCCAGGGCGGCGGCCAACTCGCGGTTCCGCCGCTGACGTTCCCAGCAGATCCAGATCGCATCCCCCGCCAAGGCTGATCCCCCCACCGTCTCGCCGACCGGCCGTCGCTGTGTCCATGCGGGCTTCTCCGCCGCAACCCAGGATAACGGCAAGCGCTCCGCGCCCCCAGCGGAAACAGCGACGTGGATCGTTAAAAAAGGAAACCGCGCCCGCAGGCGCAGTTTCCCTCCGGGGAAGCGGACCGTGGTCGGCCGGACGGGGTTGCTAGTTCTCCCTGATCGGCGTGCCCGGGGTACCCGGAGCCCCGGCGTCCCCGGTGACGCGCACCGGGAAGCCGTTGCTGGCCCGGTTCTGTCCGTCCACGACGAACGCGTACACGTTGTCGAAATCCTCGAAGGACCCGAGCTTGACGCTGGCCGTGACCTGGGTCGGGGACCAGGCGGTCGGGATCTGGATCTCGCGCCTGGTGCACTGGTCGTAAATAGGCGCATTCCCGAACTCGACCCGCTGGAACGTGGTGTCGAGATAGACGTGGTCGTAGTAGGTCCGCGAGCCGAGAGAAGCCCCGCCACACCCGTAGTTGCCCGGCGACGCCATGTTGCCGATACCCAGCATATCGTAGGTCTCGCCACCTCTCTCCAGCCAGCACATGCCCGTTCCCTCGCCGTACTCCAACTTGCTCAGGATGCGGCCGTTGACGTAGAAGGCAGCGTACCCGTCGGCGGCCGGCGCCGTGTTCGCGCCGTAGAGCATCTGCACCGTCGCCCAGTCCATGACGTTCACCAAGCCGTTCGGACGCGACCATCCCGACCTCCCGCCCATATCCTCCCAGCACTCGCCGGGATCGAACACGGCCGGGATATCGACGCCCCAGCCGCCGGCGCGCTCGTTCAGCACGTCCGTCGGGTCGCAGGCCTTCCTGAAGGACGGGTACACGTTCTGAGCTCGGGACGAATCGCTGGACCGGTACAGGCGCCAGGGCTTCACGTTCTCCGGGTACTGTTCGTCGTAGATGATCATTTTCATCTTTACGTCGATGTACATCTCGCCAGTCGGTTCGACGGTCTTCCAGACCCAGGAGATGGACTCGCGCAGCGTGTGGTTGATCCTCATGCAGGTGCCGATCCCGGGGTCCACGCTCAAGGAGTCGTCGTAGGTTGGCGGATTGGTGTAATGGTGCCCGTTGAAATGCCCGTCCCACAGGGATCCGGGGTGGCCGAAGATCTGCGCGCCGTCGGATCCGTTCTCGAAATCGTCGTAGAGGGCGGGCGCCACAGGACTCTTGCTGCCGAATCCGGATCCTGTCAGCCGCAATACGCCGTCCTCGACGAGGACCACTTCCGCATCGACGACCTGGGGCTGGGCACCGGCTCCGCTGAACCAAACCGTCACTACCAACGTCGCCAGCACGGCCGGAATAAATTGCGGTTTCATCATGAACTCCAACTTCTGGGGTCGGTAGTAGTCCAGATCCAGCTTCTCGGTGAAGCAAGAAGCGTACCAGCGACAAGGAGATGAAAGCCTCATGGATGCGTGCGGCATCCCGGAGCCGTCCGTTGAAGGGACCCAAGGGCGCCGGATATACGCCCGCCAGGGCAATCCGCAAGCAGGAGAACCGAACGGCGCTGCCCGCTGCAGGTCGCGCCGCCGGTGCAGGTGTCGTGCCAGCCCATGATCACAGAATATACGGTCTGCATCGTCGCGCAACAAATCACGAGCCCCGCTCCGCCAACAACCGCACCAACCGGTACCCCAAAATCCACTCCGGCCCGACCCCCGCGACCCCCATCCGCGGCGTCCGCAGCGGCGGGCAGGCGTCCGTCACCAAACCCGGCCGGATCGTGAAACCCCGCCGGTAGCCGGCAGCCGCCGCCGCCGCCTCCACCCGTTCATCCCAGTCCCCGTTCGGATACGCCAATCCGCGCACCTCACCCCCGACCAGCCCCTCCAGCACCCGCCGCGACCTCGCCAGGTTGTCCTGCAGCTCGGCGTCCCCCAGAAGGGGCAGCAGCGCGTGCCGGTGGGAATGGGAACCGACGCTGCACCAGGGATCGGCCGCCAGGGCCGTCACCTCCTCCGGCCGCAACGGCCGGAACCGGGGCAGATGACGTTCCAGCACCCCGGCGTGCCGCTGCCGCAGATGCTCCAGCACCCCGGCCACCACCGGGTCGTCCTCGTTGCCCCGGGCCTTGAGCGCCACCAGCAGGGCCTGCACGTCTTCCCAGCGCGCAGCGGGGTCGCCCGTCCGGAAGCGGAACGACCCCAGCCCCCACTCCTGCAGGTCCAGCTCGGCGAGCCCCGCCCCCTGCACCGCCGTGACCACCACGTCGGACCAGAACGGCTCCTGGCTCTGCATGGGCCCGGTGGAGACGAAGAACAGCGCCGGCGCCCGGTGCTTGGCCAGCAGCGGCCGGGCCAGGGTCAGGTTGTTCACGTAGCCGTCGTCGAAGGTCAGCAGGAAGTGCAGGACGCCCGGCTGCAGCTCGTGCCGCCGCTCCAGGTCGGCCGGCCCGATGAAGCGCCCCACCCGGCCCAGCCAGGCCAACTGGCGGTCGAACACGCTGACCGGTACCCGCAGCCAGTTGGGGAAGTCGTCGTCGGCCCGCAGGTCGTGGTACATCAGGACGACGACCTTGGCCGCCGGGCCGTTGACCGCCGGAACCTTGGCCAGGGCGCGCACGAGCGCCGTCGCGGACAGCCCCCTCTTCAGCAGGTTCCTCACGAAGCCCCCGGGTGCCCGGGCGGCCGGCGGCCCCAGTCCAGGATGATCAGGTCGCCGCTGCCCTTCTCGCTGACCGCCCGGGCCGGCACGCCCACCATGACCTGGTTCTCGGTGGTGCTGCAGTTGACGACCGCGTTGGCCCCGACCACCGTGCCGTCGGCCAGGTGGATCGGGCCGATCACCTTGGCTCCCGGCGCGATGTAGACGCGGTCGCCCACCGTGGGCACGCCCCAGCGCCCCTGCTGCCGCGCCAGGCCCAGGGTGACCCCCTGGGAAATGTTGCAGTTGGCGCCCATCACCACGTCCGCGTGCAGGATGATCTGCCCGAAGTGGCCGATGTAGAGCCCCGGCCCGATGCGGCAGTCCGGGGAGATGAGGATCCCGGTGGTCATCTGCACCACCTTCCACCACAGGTGGTACCCGGCCATCGCCAGCTGGTGCAGCCCCGGCGGCAGCCGATGGTCCTGCAGGTGGCGGCCGGCCCGGTAGCAGGCGCAGGCCCACAGCCCCTGGTTGCCCAGCAGCAGGCGGAACGTCGCCAGGCGGCCCCGGGCACCGTGGCGGGCGAGGTCGGCGCGGAAGTGGTCGAACATCAGGGCCGCTCCCGGTCGGGGATCTCGCAGACCAGCAGGCGGTACTTGCCGCTGGGCAGCAGCGGGATCTCGTCCACGTACTCGAAGGCCAGTTCGATGCCCTGGCCGAAGATCTCCACGGCCCGCTCCCGCAGCCGGCCCAAGGTGGCCTCGTCCAGGCGCGGCGGGGTCAGGCGCATCAGCAGCCGGGTCCAGTCCTGCTGCACCAACTGCACCTGGTTGCCCGCCTCGCAGAGGTTGATGAAGTTGGGCAGCAGGCCCACCGAAGCCAGGGGCCGGCGGTCCACCGTGTACAGCACGTCGGTCAGGCGGCCGCCCGGGCTCACCATCAACGGCAGCGTGCGGCCGCAGCCGCAGGCGCCCGGGACCAGGGCCGCCAGGTCACCCACCTCGTAGCGGATCAGGGGCATGCCGTAGTTGAAGAGATCCGTCAGCAGCAGCGGCCCCACCGGCGGCTGCCCCGGCCCCCCGTCCACCGCCCGGGAGGCGTCCACCTCGACGAAGGTCATGTCGGCGCGGATGTGCATGGGGCCCAGCCGCTCGCACTGCTGGGCCACCGGCCCCATCTCCCGCGACCGGTAGGCGTCCAGAACGGGGCAGCCGAAGACCCGGGTGAAGAAGGCGCGCTGGTCCGGCCGCAGCATCTCACCCGTGGAGACCACCGCGCGCAGGGGTGGCCGGGGCAGGTCCTCGGCCTCCACCAGGCGGGCCACCGACATCAGGGCGCCCGGGAAGGCCCGCAGCAGGGTGATGCGGTGCTTGACGAAGCGGAGCCAGACCGTGCGGATCTGCTGGGGATCCTCGCTCAGGAACGGCAGGAACTGCCCCCGGGGGCCCAACCAGTTGCGCAGGCGGGCCTTGGGCGTGTCGGCATCGGCATGGTCCATGATCGCGGGCCAGACGAAGCCGATCCACTGGCCGAAGTCCCAGCCGGCCCACTGCTCGAAACGGAAGACCGCCGCCTCTTTGCGCGCCAGGCAGGCGTTGTCGCGCTTGAATTTCAGCACGTGGCCGGTGGTGCCCCCGGACACGCTCTCGTGCAGGTCCTCCGGCGCGAGGTTGCGGGCCACCATCCGGTCCAGGTGCTCGCGGATGTCGTGCTTCGTCAGGGGCGGCACCGCCGCGAGGTCGGCCGCCGCGGTCATCTGTTCCGGCACGAACCCGCAGGCGGCGAAGCGCGCGGTGTAGAACGGGCAATGGTCGCGGGCATGGATCAGCAGGCGCCGCAACCGGTCCAACTGCAGGCCGGCCAGGGCCTCCGGGGGCAGGTATTCGTTGTCGCGCAGCTCCCGCAGGTGGCCGGTCAGGCCGCGCCTGCCTTCGCGCCGGAGCAGGCCGTCCATGAGCGAGCGGTGCAGCAAGGCGAGCATGCCGATGCCCTTTCGGCGCGGTCCGGTGGTGCGCGGGCAGGGAGGGTGCGGCCGCCTGGCCCGTCCCGGCCGGCGGCGGCGTGAATCCAGGGCACCATTGTAGGGACAGGCCAGCGCGGTGGCAACGGCGATCGTGCCCCGCCGCCTACGGGACGCGGGCCCGATGGAACCTTGACTTGCCCCCGGAAACTGCTTTACTGCCGTCCGGTCCCCTTGCCCCTGCCGAGCCCCCGGACCCCGTGGTGGATATGCGCCTGCTGATCGTCGCCTCCGCCTTTCCCCCCAACAGCGCGGTGGGCACCATGCGTCCCCTGCGCTGGTGCAAGCACCTGACTGCCCACACCGACTGGCAGCCGACGGTCGCCGGCACCTCCTGCAGCAGGCTGGCGTCGTCCCGGGGACCCTCGCGCCGGACCGAGATCACCGTCGGCTGCCAGTCGGTGTGGGCAGTCAGGTGCTTGCACCAGCGCAGGGGACGCATGGTGCCCACCGCGCTGTTGGGGGGAAAGGCGGAGGCGACGATCAGCAGGCGCA
>JACZKN010000512.1 GCA_014859985.1 Candidatus Krumholzibacteriia bacterium
GGCGGGCCTCGGCGCCCACCGGCGCGTGGGGCTGGTGGGGCCGCTGACCAACGGCACCGCGGTGGGCCAGACGACGGCCGGCGGCCCGGCTGACGCGGACGATCCGGAACCGCTGGCGGCCTTCGCCGCCGGCCTGGCGGCCCGCGAAGCGGGGCGCACGACCCCGGCCAGCCAGCTGGCGGGCTTCTGCCTCGTGCTGCGCCGGACCCTGATCGAGCGGATCGGCTGCCTCGACCCCGGCTACGCCGCGCTCGACGGCGCGGCCATCGACCTGTGCCTGCGCGCCACCCTGGGCGGCTTCCGCAGCGAGGTGGTGCGCGGCGCCTACGTGCACCTGCCCCCGCGCGCCCCGCAGCCCGCCGCCGAGCGGGTCGGCCAGGGGGACATGGCCCGCCTGTGCGCCAAGTGGCCCCTGGCAGCCGACCGCGACCAGGCCCTGCAGTCGCTGCTGGCCCGGGGCTTCCTGCCGCCGTTGCACTTCACGGCGCTGCCCGCGGGCACCGGCCACGCCCCCGTACCGCCGGCCGACTGGGAGGCCCGGCGCTGGGTCGAGATCGGCGAGGAATCCTTCGCGGCCGGGCGCACGGCCGAGGCGGTGAAGCTCCTGCGGGCGGCGGTCGCCGCCCTGCCCGCGGACGCGCGCGCGGCCAACGACCTGGCGGTCGCCCTGCTGCACCTGGATCCGGACGGCCGCGGCCGCGACCTGGCCCGGTCCATCCTGCAGGCGGTGCTCGCGCGCGATCCGGGCAACGCGGACGCGGCGTGGAACCTCCGGGAGATCGACGCCGCAGCGGCAGTCTGACGCGGTTCAGGGCAGCGGCAGGCGACCCGCGATGACGACCACCGCGGCGGCCACCACCAGGCCGAGGGTGCGCTGGATGGTGCGGGGCGAAAAGCGCAACGCCCCCAGGCTGCTGCCCAGCCAGCCGCCGACGGCCACCGCCCCGACCAGGGGCAGGACCGTCGCCGCCTCGGCGTGCCCCTGCTGCCAGCGGGCCGCCAGCCCCACCGCCGAGTTGAGCCAGATGAAGACGGCGCCGGCGGCCGCGGCCCGCTTCTCGTCCGCCAGGCCGAACATGATCAAGAGCGGCACCAGGTAGATCCCGCCCCCGATCCCCACCGTACCGGCCACGAACCCCAGCACGGCGCCCAGCAGCAGCGAGCAGACCAGGCGCGCCGCGCCGGTCAGGCGCAGGCGCAGCCGCAGGTCGCCCAGCAGGTAGATGCGGACGAGCACCAGGGCCAGGGTCGCCGCCAGCAGCCACAGGAAGACGCCCTGCGGCAGGTGCAGGGAACCGCCCAGCCAGGCGGCGGGCATGGAGGTGACCAGAAACGGCGCCACCAGGCGCAGGCTGAGGTGCCCGCCGCGGTGGAAATTGATCATGCCGACAAAGGTGACCACCAGGTTCAGCGCGAGCGACACCGTGGGCACCAGGACGTGGCTGACGCCGGCGAGCGCCAGCAGCGCCGTGTAGGCGGAGCCGCCGCCCAGGCCCACGCTGGCGTAGAGGAAGGCCACCGCGGCGAAGGCCGCCACCAGCAGCAGCAGGGTGGGCTGGTCGATCATCCGCCACCTGCCCGCGGCGCATCCGCCGCCTCGTCCACCGCCTCGCGCAGCGACGGCGGCGGCCGGTCGCCGCGGGCCTCGGCCTCGGCCAGGGC
>JACZKN010000513.1 GCA_014859985.1 Candidatus Krumholzibacteriia bacterium
CCGTGGCCGGCGCCGGGGCGGCGCCGGAACTGCTGGTCCGGCTGCAGGGCCTGGCGCGCCGTCTGGCCCTGGCCGTGCGCCGGGCCGAAGGCTGAAAACGTGAACGAACCGCGCGGACAGGACCGCCCCTCGGGGCGCAACCCCGGGCTGGATGGCGGCCCCACCCTGTCCGCGCGCATCCTGCGCATCGTCCTCTTGGCGGCCCTGGGCCTGGTGGTCCAGGGCTTCGCCGTGCCCGCCGGCGTCGCCGCGACGGTCCGGACCGGAACGCGGGCCCCTGCGGACGCCCCGCCCGTGCGGGCGCCTGCGCCGCCCCGGGCCGGGGGCTTCAGCTTCGACTTCGGGATGGCCGACAGCGCCGCCCGGGACTCGCTGCTGCTGGAGATCCGCCGGTACAGCACCATGATCGGCGGCCTGCGCGACTCGCTGACCGCCGAGCGGGGCGAGATCCGCCTGTCGCCCGCGGACCGGGAGCGGCTGGAACGCTCCATCGGCGACATCTCCAAGGTGATCGAGAACATCAGCGCGGAGCTCGGCAGGATGGAGTTCGAGGTCCGCGACAACACCATCAGCCTGCTGGACGAACGCGGCAAGGGCATCGTCATCACCATTCCCGAGAACCTGGACGAGCACCTGAGCCAGGGCTTCCACGCCCTGAGCGAGATCATCCTGTCCGAGCTGCCCGATACGGTGCGCGCGGACGGCCAGCGCCACCTCTCCTGGCTGGGCCAGCGGGCGCCGCGCCCTCCCCGGGGGGCCCGCAAGGTCGTGCAGGGCAACGTGGTCAAGATCTGGGACGACCTGCTGGTGCCCTGGGGCGAGGACGTGCGCGGGGACGTGGTCGTGGTCTTCGGCAACAGCGAGGTCCAGGGCCGGGTCGACGGGAACGTGGTGGTGGTGTTCGGCAACCTGCAGCTGGGGGATTCGGCCGAGGTCACCGGCCAGGTGGTCACCGTCGGCGGGCGCCTGGTCCAGGACGAGGGGGCGACGGCCGGCGACGTGTTCGTCCTCGACCCCCTGGGGGCCCGGCGGGACCTGACGGCCCGCGGCCTGCTGGGCGGCGGCCTGCGCGGCTTCCTGGTGAGCCAGAGCCTGTTCGTGCTCATGCTGGTGGTGGCGCTGGTGGCGGCGCTGGCCGCCCCGGCCCGCCGTTTCGAGGCCGTGTTGGCGGCCCTGCAAGGGGCGCCGGCCGCAGCCATGGGCTACGGCGTGCTGGTGGCCCTGGTGGGCCACCTGCTGGTGCTGGTCCTGATCGCGGTGCTGGTGCTGACGGTGATCGGCATCCCGGTGGCGCTGCTGGTTTGGCTGGCCCTGCTGGTGGCCGGCGTGATCGCCACGACGGTGGCCGCCGCCGCGCTGGGCGAGCGCGTCTGCCGCGGGAAAGCCGGAGGCTGCCCGAGCCGCTGGCTGGCCGTGCTGGTGGGGATGCTGCTTCTGCACTTGCCCTGTTTCGTGGGTGCTTCGCTGGGCCTGATGCCTGGCGCCGGCGCCGCCGGTGCGGTCGTTTCGGTGGCCGGCCTCGTGGTCAAGGTCTGCGCCTACTTCTTCGGGGTCGGGGCCCTCGCCATGTCCCGCTTCGGCAGCGCCCGGGGCCCTGCGATGGCGCCGGTGGCGGCCGCCAGCGGGGAATATTCCTCAGCTTAGTAGGGTTTTTCACTCGCCATCTCGCCGTGATCCTTGCTCTATCCTGCCTTTGTGGGCATTTATGCGCTCAATAATTGGTGTTTCCCCCCAAAAACCTGCCCGTGTTGCTCGCAGCGGAATTCTCCGCCGCTGCCGGCGGCGCGGTCAGGGTCGCCAACCCTCTTTATTTACTGAATAGTACTTGTATTTGATTAACGATGTTGCTATGATCGTCAAGTGCGGCGTCCGGCCGCCGGCGTGGAACGGAACCTGCGACCAATCAAGCGATTGCCGCCTCGGTGGCGGACGACGGAGCAGCAGGGACCAGGACTTCTCGACACGGACGGTAGGGCTCGATGATGGCTTCCCGGGGCAGGACCAACGGCTGGCTGGCGCTGACGGCGCTGGCCCTGCTGGGGTCCGCGGCGCCCGGCGCCCGGGCCGCGGCGCCGCAGCGGTTCGCCAACGGGATCGAGGCCACGATCCACGGACCGCAGGAGATCGAAGCTTCGCTGCTGGTCGAGCGCGACGGCCGCCTCTTCCTGGAGCACCCGGCCGCCGGCTCGGTCGAGCTGGAGGCGGGGGGCAAGGCGTGGCAGCCCTTCGCACCGGCGGCCGTGGCCGCGGCCCTGGGCGCCATGTCCGGCTTCGTCACCGACGTGGGCGTGGACGTGTTCGTGCTGCCGGCGCCCCCGAAGCTCGCCGGCTCGAGCTACGCGAACAGGGGCACGATCTTCCTGGCCCCGGCCAGCGGCCCGGTCGCCGAAGAGACCGTCGCCTACATCACGGTCCACGAGATGGGCCACGTGCTGACCTGGGCCTTCATCGACGGCCAGCCGGGACGCTGGGACGCCTACCTGGCCCTGCGCGGGCTGGACCCGGCCGTCCACGGGCCCGGCGCGCCCCACGCCGAGCGGCCCCGGGAGATCCTGGCCGAGGACCTGCGCTTCCTCTTCGGCGGCCGGTTGGCCAACTTCTCCGGCTCCATCGAGAACCACGACCTGGTGCTGCCGGACCAGGTCACGGGGCTGCGCGAGCTGCTGGCCGGGTACCTGACGGGGCGGGCGGTCGCGGGGCTGGTCGCCAGCAGCGCCTGGCCCAACCCCTGCAACCCGCTGACGACGATCGCGATGGAGCTGCCGGCGGGCGCTCGGACCGACGGCGGCGCCGAGCTGAGGATCTACGACCTGCGCGGCGCGCTGGTGCGCACCGTGCGCGGGGGCACCGCCACCAACGGCGGGGTGGCCGTCCAGTGGCGCGGCGACAACGAGCACGGCGGCGCCGCGGCGTCGGGCCGCTACCTGTACGTGATCAGGGCCGCGGGCCTGGCGGCGCGCGGTTCGGTGATGCTGGTGCGGTGACGCGCAGGCCGGACGCGGGTCCGGCGTCGGGCGCACTTCTTGAGGACAGGCAGCCTGGGGACGAGCAACGCGGCGCCGACCCGACGGCCGGGGCCCAACGAGCAGGGAGTACCGTTCGATGAGAATCGTGCGCGGACTTGCGCCGGCCGCCCTGGCGGTCCTGGCGCTTTGCGGCTGCAGCGGCGACGACCCGGCCGATCCCCCGGCGCCGGGCCGGGATCCGGTCGTCCACCGGTTGACCAGCAACGACTCCTACGAGGCGAACCCCGTGTATTCGCCCGACGGCGCCTGGATCCTCTTCGAGCGGGACACCGCCGGCAACCGCGACCTGTGGCGCATGCCCGCCGGCGGCGGCCCGGCCGAGCGCCTGACCGACGACCCTGCGTTCGACACCGCGGCCGACTGGTCCCCCGACGGCACCCGCGTCGTGTTCGAGTCCGACCGCGACGGATACAAGGGCCTGTGGGTGATCGACCTGGCCGCCGCCGTGCCCGCGGCGGTCCGGCTGGGCGGCGGCGCCTGGGACGACGGCGACCCCGCCTGGTCCCCCGACGGGGGACGCATCGCCTTCAATTCCAACCGCACCGGCAACCAGGAGGTGTGGCTGGCGCACCTCGACGGCAGCCCGCCGCGGCAGCTGACGGCGGTCGGGCCCGGCGCCTACGCGCGCACGCCGGACTGGTCGCCGGCCGGGGACAGCATCGCCTGCGAGAGCAACCGGGAGGGGGCATCCGCCCTGTGGCTGGTGGACGCGGACACCGGCGCGATGACGCGGCTGACCCCCGAGCACGGCTATGAAGGCCACCCCGCGTGGTCGCCCGACGGCGCCGAGATCGCCTGCGAGTCCACCCGCAGCGGCACCATGGAGATCTGGGTGGTGCCCGCCGCCGGCGGCGAGATGTTCCAGGTCACCACCGCCGGCGGCCACTGGCCGCGCTGGTCGCCCGACGGCACGTCCATCGTCTACTGCGCGTTCGGCACCGGGGAGCCGGACGTGTGGTCGGTGGAGGTGGACTGGTAGGCAACGGCTCATCCCTCCGTGGCCAACGGTGGAGGGACGGCGCGGCGGTCCGGAAGGGCCGCCGCGCTTTTTTGGGGAAGGAACCTGGTTGCCGAAACCAGCGTTGCGGATTGCGCAATCTGCCGGATGTGCGAGGATCTCGCCGGGCACCGCGAATCCATGGGTAGGGGGCTGTGATGTTTGGCGTATCCCTGTTCCTGTTCGTCCTGATGTCGTCGACTCCCGACTATGCCCGCATCGTCCGCCAGGAATACAACGGCACTGTCCTGCGGTCCGCGGTCGATGGCGGCATCCACGACGGTCCGGTCGACGTGGTCCTCGGCGGCCGCCTGGCAAGCCTGGAGGCCGAGTGCAACGCCACGATTGTCGGGTTCGTCAACTATGGGTTCGATTTCCAGCGGGCACCCCGTCATGGTCTGGTCGACAGCCTGAGAGCCGAGGCCGCTGCGGTCGGGGCGAACCTGCTTGTGCTCGAAGCGGACATGGAGGCGATCAAGCGGCAGATGTTCGGGCCTAGGATCTACGAGGCGCAGGGCGCCGGGATGCCCGGATTCAAGTTGAAGGTGTTGTTCGCGGCCTTCGCCAAGGTCGAGCGGGGGGACTGCCGCGAGGTGCGCCCCGATCCCTTGCGGGCGATGTCCCGCACGCTGGCGGAACTGGAGGGCGAGATAGCGGCGCTGGCGCTCGGGCACCGGGATGCCGTGGCGGACACGACGAACTCGACCCGCTCGGCACTACGGTCCGCCGAGAGCTTGCGCCAGGGAGTCCGGGAGTGCGAAGGACGGAGGTTCGCGCCACATCTCAGCTCGCGGCCGCCGGGTGAATGGGATGCGGATGCGTGGCGGGCAGAGGTGATCGAAGGCACGTGGGCTGTTCTGCAGGAGGCAGAAGGCGCCCAGGAAGTTCTGGGTCAGGCGGCGACCGCCAGTGCCGGGGGGCCGGTTGGCGAACATCTCGCGCGCATTCTGGATCTGGTAGAGGAGATCAGAACCTCGCTGCGGTTGTACCTGGAGGATGCGCTCAGCCAGCGCGACCTGCTCCGGTAGTGCGCGCACCGCGAAGGCCCCCCGGGGGGCCTTAGCGGACGAGCGACGGTAGCCTATGCGCCGCCCGGTGGTCGACGTCCGAGTCTTCAGCAAGCAAAGGAACCGCGCCCATCCCGAAAAAAGCGGCCCCTGCAGGCCGCTGATGCGGTATGGCGTCCCCTACGGGGCTCGAACCCGTGTTGCCGCCGTGAAAGGGCGGTGTCCTAACCACTAGACGAAGGGGACGCCTCGAAGTCCTTGCGGAGTCGCCAAACTAGGTGAGCGGCCCCGGAATGTCAAATTCCCGGCCGTGGGCGGACGATCAGCCCTTCAGGCCCAGGCGCCGCGCCAGGTGGTGCAGGTTGCTGCGGTGCACGCCCAGGTCGCGCGCGGCGGCGGCCCAGTTGCCGTCGTTGCGGCCGAGGGCCCGCTCGATCTCCCGGCGCTGGAACTCGCGGGTGCGGTCGCGCAAACCCAGGTCCGCCGCGGGGGTGCGCTGGGGGGCGTCGTCGCTGCCCGCTGCGCCGGCGAAGCCCGCGTCGGCCGGCCCGTTCAGCCCGAAATCGCCCGGCTCCAGCAGCAGCAGCCCGCGCTCGGGGCGGTTGCGCGAGCGGCGCAGCACCGCCCGGCTGATCACGTTCTCCAGCTCGCGCACGTTCCCCGGCCAATCGCCCGCCACCAGCAGCGCGCGCGCCTCCGGGGACAGGCGCAAGGGGCCGAGGCCCAGCCGGCGGCGGCTCTCGTCCAGGAAGTGGGCCGCGAGCACGGGGATGTCGTCGCGCCGGTCCCGCAAGGGCGGCACGAGCAGCGGGTAGACGGCCAGGCGGTGGTAGAGGTCGGCGCGGAAGCGGCCGGCGGCGATCTCCCGTTCGAGATCGCGGTTGGTCGCGGCGATCACACGCACGTCCACGCGGTGGGCGCGGTCGTCGCCGACGCGCTGCACCTCGCCCTGCTGCAGCGCGCGCAGCAGCTTCGGCTGCAGGGGCAGGGGGAGTTCGCCCACCTCGTCCAGGAACAGGGTCGCGCCGTGGGCCAGTTCGAACTTGCCGCGGCGGTCGCGGGTGGCGCCGGTGAAGGCGCCGGCCACGTGGCCGAACAGCTCGCTTTCGGCGATGGACTCGGGCAGGGCGGCGCAGTTGATCTGGATCAGCGCTTCGTCGCGGCGGGACGAGGCGGCGTGGATCTGGCCGGCCACCAGCTCCTTGCCCGTGCCGGTCTCGCCGGTAATCAGCACCGGCAGGTCGCTGCCCGCCACGATGCCGATCTCCTGCAGCAGGCGGCGGGCGGCCGGGGAATCGCCGACGATCTGGGTGCGCACGGCCGCGCGCTGCAATTCGCGGGCGACGGCGCCCTTGTGCTCGGCCACCCGCTCGAGGGTCTCGATCAGGGCGGTCGTGTGCAGGGCGGCGCCGGCCAGGGCGGCCAGGGCCTCAAGCCAGCGGGGCTCCAGGCCGGCGAAGGCGCCCGGGTCGAGGGCGTCGGCGGTCAGCACGCCGATCACCTGGCCTCCTTCGATCAGGCGGCAGCCGAGGCAGGCGTGCACGTGGGCCAGGGCCCGGGGGTCGGCGGCCAGTTGCCCGTCGAAGGGGTCGGGC
>JACZKN010000064.1 GCA_014859985.1 Candidatus Krumholzibacteriia bacterium
GGCCCGCAGCCGGGGCGGCAGGCCGCCCGGTCGCGGGGTCCCACGGTCTTCCTCCCTGAAAGACGCCTGGGGCTCGACCGTGCCGTCTCCGGTTCCTTCCCGCCGGCGGATGTCCTTATCCGCAGGCCGGGCGGAGATGCGTCACGCCCGAGGTGTTCGGCGCGGCGGGGTGGGACTTGAGGGGAGATTTGCAGGATTCCCGAGGTCGGTCGTGAGGGTCGGCGCCGGCGGCTCCCTAAGGAGCCGCCGGCTTAGCGGCAAGTCACGAAGCGCGGCGCGTCCGCCCGGCTGCTAGCCCTGCAGCAGGTTCAGGGCCAGCTGGGCGGAGACGTTGGCCTGGCCCAGGATCGACACGCCGGCCTGCTGCAGGATCTGCAGGCTGGTCATGTTGGAGGTCTCCAGGGCCACGTCCACGTCGCGGATGCGGCTGTTGGCCGCCGCGAGGTTCTCGGCGGTCATGCCGATCGAACGGATGGACGTCTCCAGGCGGTTCTGGGCCGCGCCGAAGCCGGCGCGCAGCTGGCTGACCGTGCCGGTGGCCGCCTCGATGGTGCCCATCAGGGCGCGGGCGGTGTCGCCGCCGTCGAGCGGGCTGCCCACCAGCGAGGTGCCGATCAGCCCGAGCTGGGTGGTGTCCATGGGGCTGGTCAGGTCGATGGAAACGGCGCTGGTGTTCACGTCGGTGCCGATGCCCACCTGCACGTCGAGGCTGCCGGCGGTGCCGTCGAGCAGCTTGATGCCGTTGAACTCGGCGGTGGCGCTGATGCGGTCGACCTCGGCCAGCAGCTCCTGGTACTCCTGGTCCAGGTAGTTGCGTTCCTGCTCGCCCAGGGTCTCGGTGGCGGCCTGCTCCGCGAGCTCGCGGATGCGCAGCAGGATGTTGTTGACCTCGTCCAGGGCGCCTTCGGCCACCTGCACCAGCGAGATGCCGTCGGCCGCGTTGCGGCTGGCCTGCTGCATGGCGCGGATGTCCGACTTCAGGCTCTCGCTGATCGCCAGGCCGGCCGCGTCGTCGCCCGACCGGTTGATGCGCATGCCCGAGCTCAGGCGCTCCATGGACTTGTGGAATTTGGTGACGGTGTTGTAGAGGTTGCGCTGCGCGTTCAGCGAGGCAACGTTGGTGTTGACGCGAAGACCCATCGTGATCCTCCATGTCGGGGGCGCCGGTCCGGCCGCTGTTTCCTGCCGCAGCCTCGCGCGTCCGCCGTGACCTGTTCCGGTTCCGGATGGGGCCGGACCCATTGCGACTTGCCGTCGGAACCGCGGGCGCGCTAGGCTGGCGGCGCCGCAACCGCTGTTGCCGACCGCCCGCCGCCGGGAGCGACCATGCAGATTGCCACCGCCACCGCCGGGGACCACGCCGGGTTCCGTGCGCTGGTCGATGCAGAGATCAGGCCAGATCGTGCAAAAACCCATGCGTGGGACGACTTCCCCCTGGTCCTGGACCCCGCCAACGCCCCCTGGACCCTGGTCGCGCGGGCGCCGGACGGGAGCGTGGCCGCGGGCCTGGCGGCGCTAATCCGCGAACACACAACGACCTTGGGACCACTTCGGGTGGCGGGCCTGGGTTCGGTGGTCACGCGACCGGAATTCCGGGGCCAGGGGCTGAGCACCGCGTTGCAGGAAGCCATGCTCGCCAAGCTGGAGCGGCAGGATGTGCCGCTAGCGGTGCTCTGGACGGACCGGCCGGAAATTTATGCCGGCCGGGGATTCGCCGCCGCCGGCTGGGAACACCACGCCGATCTCGGGGGGGTGTCCTTTACCGCGGCGCCGCCGGAGCTCGCGGTCCGGACCTACCGGCCGGCCGATGCGGAGGCGGTGGCGGCGCTCTTTGCCCGCCACCCTTGGCGCACGGTCCGGCAGCCGGGCGACGCTGCCCGGCTCTACGGGATGCCCGGTACCCGGGGCCTGGTGGCCGAGGACCCGGCCGGCCGGGTGATCGCCGCCGTGTTCTGCGGCAAGGGCGCCGACTTCCCCGGCTACGTGCCCGAGTGGGACGGCCCGCCGCAGGCCGTGCTGCCCCTGCTGGCGGAGGCCCGGCAGCGGGGTTGGGCCGAGGCCGTGCTGGTGCCCGCGGGCGGCGAGACCCTGCTCGAGCGCCTGGCGGCCTTGGGGGCGGGCTGGGTG
>JACZKN010000514.1 GCA_014859985.1 Candidatus Krumholzibacteriia bacterium
GCCGGGCCGGACGCCCGTGACGGGGGCCAGGGTGTCGCCGGTGTCGCTGCGGATCGTCGCGGACGGGCCGGTTTCGTCGTAAAGGAACGCGCGTGCGCCGCCGCCGCTGACGATGTCGCGGAGGTTGCCGCCGAGCCAGGCGTGGCGCCGCCAGCCCGCGCCGCGGACGAGCTCCAGGACGCCGCCGGAGTCGATCGCCAGGTACCGCTCGCTCCCGGCGCTGTCGGCCCGGCACACGGCCAGGAGCGCGAACTGGTCCGTCGCCCCGGGCACCGGTTCCCAGCGGCCGCCGCGCCAGTAGGCCGCGCCGCGGAAGCCGACGGCGAGGTAGCCGTCGGAGGTCCCGGTCAGCCAGCGCCCCGGGCCGGACCAGTAGGGATCCACCGGCACGGTCGCGCGGGTCCAGGCCGCACCGTCGAAGTGATGGGACACGCCGCGGGCGGTCACCACCATCACGTCGTCCGGGGCGCGGCACCACACCCGGGCCCCGTCGCCCAGGTCCGCCGGGCCGGTCCGGGTCCAGCTCCGGCCGTCGAAGAACAGCAGCCCCTCGGCCGTGACCCCGTAAACGTGCTGCCAGTCGCAGCCGTGGAGGTCGTAGAACGAGCCCGTGGTGGGCCGGGGAGCCTCCCGCCACGTGGCGCCTTCCTTGACCAGCACCGCCCCGAAGCTGCCGACGGCCAGCAGGTGGTCCGGACCATCGCCCCAGACGGCCGTCAGCCACACGGGGAAATCGCGGGGGCTGACCAGATGCCACGGGGTCGAGGCGGGGGCCGCCTCCGTCAGGACCGAGGCTGAGTCGCAGCCGGGGGCGCAGACCAGCAGGGCAGCCAGCAGCCCGGGCAGGGGCAGGCCCCGGATGCGCTTGCCTACCGCCACGGCGACGGTTCCTCCAGGCCCAGGTGGTAGAGGCCGCCGGTGCTGACGGCGACGAAGATGCCCGTGGCGGAGCTGCCGGCCATGGCCACGGCGTAGGAGCCGCGGCCCGGGGGCGCTGGCAGGGGTTCGGCCCGCCAGCCGGCGCCGTCGTGACGGTACCAGCCCTGGTCCGTCAGGACCCGCACCTCGCCGCCGACGAGGGCCAGCGGGTTGCGGGCCCGGTCGCCCGGGCTGCCCAGGTCGGTCCAGGCGTCCCCTTCCCGCCGCATGACCCGCCGCGGGCCGCCGTCGTCCAGCCGGACCACCGCCACGGGTTCGCCCGTGTCGGCGTCCACGGCCAGGCCGTGGACCTGATCGGCGCCCGGCGGTCCGGCGGCGACCCAGGCGCCGCCGTCCCAGCGGCCGAGGGCGGCTTGGCTCATCGCGTAGACCTGGTCGGTCCCGCCGCCGGCGAGGCGGATCAGGGCCCCGGCCAGGGGCCACGGGACGGGGGTCCAGGCCCGGCCGTCGTAATGGGAGGTCACGTCCCAGCCGCCGACCCAGATGTCCCCGGGGCCGCGGCCCCAGATGGCCAGGAGGTCGCGGCCGGCGCCCGTCGGCAGGATCTCGTCCGGCAGGCCGTCCCGCAGCCGGACCACGTCCCCCCCGTCGGCGGCCAGGTACAGATCCCCCGGCGCCGGGCCCCAGAACGCCTCGTAGCCGCGCCCGCCAGGGGCGCTGCGCTCGGTCAGGACGCCGCCGCGCCCCTGCAGGATGCGGGCCCCGGCGCGCGCCGCGAAATCGCCCCCGGGCCAGGCCACCAGGTCCGTGGGGGTCAGGGGCACCGACCGGGTCAGGGGCCGCACGTGGTAGCCCCGGTGATCCAGGGCCAGGAGCGTGCCCCAGGGCCCACCCAGCACGAGGTCCTCGCCTAGGCCCCCGTCGGCGCGGGGGAACGCCGCCAGGGCCAGGGTGCCCAGGTGCGGGAACACCCGGGTGCCGGCCGGCCAGCCCCACAGCACCAGGTCGTTGGTGCCCAGCGTCCTGGTCAGCACGTACGGGTAGACGCCGTCCCCGCTGACGGCCATATCCACCGGGCGGCTGCCGGGCAGGCGGTCCACGAAATACCAGCTGCTGCCGCGCAGGTAGACGATGACCGTTTCGTCGGAGTCCGGATGCTCGCCGGCGGCGAACCAGCGGCCTTCCGCCGTGACGTCCTGGAAGGCGACAACGGCCAACCGCAGATTTCGGCGATCCTCGAACAGGCTCCAGGCCCCGTTCTCCCACAGGGCGAGGGTCCCGTGCAGGCCGACGGCCGCGTACCGGCCGTCCGGCGCCCCGGCCAGCCACTCCCCCGCGCGGTGGTTCGTGCCCAGGTCCATTTCGCCCGACGTCCAGACCGACCCGTCGAAATGATCCCAGCGGGTGCGCTCGAACGGGGGATACGGCTGCACGACCATCACGTCGTCCGGTCCGTTGCACCAGACCCGCGCCAGGGGGTCCAGGCCGGCCGGGCCCTCCCGACGCCAGTGGGCGCCGTCGAAGCGCAGCAGCCCCTCCTCGCTGACGGCCCAGACGTGCTCCCAGTCGCAGCCGTGGATGTCCCAGACGTTGGTCGCGGTCGGGGACGGCACGGCTTTCCAGACTCCGGCCTCGCACACCAGCAGGGCGCCGCCCAGGCCCACGGCGAACATGCGGTCGGGTGTCGTCCCCCACAGGTCGGTGATGCGCAGGTCGAACGGGCGCGGGTTGACCAGGGCCCAGGCCGACGGCTGTTCCCCGGGCTCCGGCAGCACCGACTCCGGCGCGCAGCCCGCCGCGCACAACACGGCCAGGACGGCCAGGCATCCGGCCGATCCGGCGCAGCAACGGTGCGGCAAGGGGCGCAAGGGATCCAGGATACCTTTCTCGGGGGCCGTCGGGGTACGATAGCCCGGCGGCGCGCCCCGGCGCAACCCGCATGTGGCTTGCGGGCGGCCGCTTGCCTGCGGGTCGGTTCCGGCGTTGATTATCCGGACTCCCGCTTGTGCCCGCGCGCCCGCGCACGTGCCCGAACCCCGGAGAGAGCCCATGCCCGACGAGAACCGGTTCGACCCCAGCCAGCGCCCGGAGATCACCTATCCGACCGAATGGTCCTTCAAGGTGATCGGCACCGACGAGGAGGACCTGCGCCGCGCGGTGACGATCACCCTGGCGGTGTGCCTGGACCGGGACTCGGGCGAGCGCCCGTACGAGTTGGCCTTGTCGCGCACCAGCGGCAGGGGCAACTACGTCAGCCTCGGCCTCACGCTCACGGTGCTCAGCGAGGCCGAGCGCGACGCCGTCTTCACCGGCCTGGCGGACTGTCCCGAGATCCGCATGGTCATCTGACCGGCATCCCGTCACGACCCGAAAGGAGCCCCATGGCCGGCCGCCTCGAGTCCTTCCGCGCCGAGCGCGAGAAGCAGAACGCCCGCATCCTGGAGACGGGCACCCTGACCACGAAGCGCTTCTTCAACCTGGACACGGGCACCTACCAGGACGGCGCGGTCGACGCGCTGACCAAGGAGTTCGCCGGGTTGTCCGCGTCCATGGTGCTGCGCTGCGACGACTGCATCGCCTACCACGTCATCCGCTGCTTCGAACTGGGGGCCAGCGAGCAGCAGATCACCGAGATCTTCGACGTGGGGCTGATCGTCGGCGGCAGCATCGTGATCCCGCACCTGCGGCGGGCGCGGGCGCTGCTGGACGAGCTGATCGAGGCGCGGGGCGCCTGATCCGGGCCATCCCTTAATGGTCCGGGCTAGTGCGGCTGCGGCTCGTCCACCACCAGGTCCGGCCGCCCGCGCAGCAGCTCGGCGTCCTCCCCGTCCAGGTCCAGCCGCACCGAGTCGGGCACGGCGCCCGGCTCGCGGGGCACCAGCCGGGTATAGGCGCGGTAGCGGGCCAGGATCTCCTCCACGTAGTCCACGGTGTGGGTGCCCCGGTAGAAGCCGTGGCGCAGCTTGCTGAACCAGCGCTGCTGTTCCAAGAGCGGCAGGGTCTCGGCCAGGGAGCCCTCCCACTTGTTGGGGTCGCGGCCCAGGTCCATGGCCAGGCGGCGGGCGTCCGTCAGGTGGCCGTTGCCCGCGTGGAACTCGGCCAGGGTGAAGCGCAGGCGCTCGAGGCTGTCCAGGTAGGCGTAGCTGTTCCAGGTCCCCTTCATCAGGCGCAGGCCCGCCCGCAGGTTGGCCTCCGGCACGTACAGGCTGTCGGCCTGGGGGCCGGCGAACGGGGGCAGCACCTGCATCAGGCCGCGGGCGCCGGCCTTGCTGCGGGCGAAGGGATAGAAGCGCGACTCCTCGTAGATGAGGGCCGACACCAGGCGCCAGTCCAGGCCCGCGGCTTCGGCCTGGGAGCGGATCATCTCGTCGTAGCGGGAGATGCGGCCGCTCTTGTCCGGCCGGTGGGCCACCTCCTGGAAGCCGCGGATGGAGACGGGATTCTCGAAGTAGCGGTCGTAGATGATGCCGTAGGTCTGGCTGCGGCGGCGGCGGCCCGATTCGGTCACGCTCAGGTGGTCCCGCAGGAAGAGGTTCAGGGCCGTCTTCAGCTCGGTGCTGTTGTGGCGCACCAGCCACACCGTCGGCCGCTCCTCGCCCAGGCGCGCGGCGATGCGGATGTTCTCCAGGTAGGCCATGGCGGCGCGGGCCACCACGTCGTCCACCACCACCGCCTCCAGTTCGCCGCGGTCCAGCAGCGCCAGCAGCTCTTCCGGGCCCGCCAGGGGGCGGCCCTCGATCACCCTGAAGTGCGCACCCACCTCGTCCCGCAGCCGCAGCAGTTCGGCGCGGAAGGGGTCGCCGTGGGGCAGGGTCAGGACCGCGCCGTTCCAGGCGGCGGGCTCGGGGCCGCGGGGGTCGACGTTGCGCACCAGCACGGCCTTCTGCACGAAGTTGGTGGGGCGGGTCCAGCCCACCCACAGGGCCAGATCCTCGGCCGGGGTCCAGCCGGTGCAGACCACGTCGCCCTGGCCGGCGTTCAGCAGGGAGATCTCCTCTTCGCCCGGCTCGGGCACCACGACCTCGACCGTCAGGTCGTGCGCGCGGGCGAACCGGCGCAGCAGTTCCAGGTCGAAACCGGCCTGCCCCCCCTTGTGCACGAAATAGCTGCTGGAGTTGTAGCGGGCGATCATGCGGATGACGCCGGAGCGCTTGATCTCGTCCAGGTCACGCTCCACCAGGGGATGGGGGACCAGGGGCGTCCGTCCGTCGCGGCCGTGGCCGGCCGTCTCGATGCGCTCGCCGCGGCCGGCCAGCAGCGCCACGAGGCACGCCGCGACCGCCCACGCCGGGCGGGGGGCGCCGGAACGGCGCAGGAAAGCGGGGGCGGCCTTGGTCATGGGCACCATCCTAGTCCAGTTCGGGACCGCCCGGCAAGCCGGACCGGCAGAGGCGGGCCCGCGGGGGGATATTCGACCGCGGCGGCTGTTCCTTTCGCCCCGTTCTTGCCCCGGCGCGGGGCCGGGCCGCCGATCATCCATGACAATTCGCTTCCATTCCAGTACTTTGGGCCCACGTTGGAGGCTGCCGTGGACGATGTGCGCACCTACACCGGCACCCTGGTGGCCGACCTGGTCCTGCCCGGAGCCCGCAGCCTGAAGGAGCGGCGGGCGCCCCTGCGCGCCCTGGTCCAGCGCCTGCGCAACCGCGATCTCGCCGCGGCCCAGGTGGGACCGGCCGACCGGCTGCAGCGGGTCTTCCTGGCGGTGGCCGCGGTCTCGGGCAGCGAGGGCGGCGTGGGCGAGCTGCTGGACGCGGCCGAGCGCATCCTGTTCGCCTCCGACTTCGAGGTGGGGGCGGTGACCCGCGAGATCCGCGTGGACACCTTCGCCTCCGGAACCTGAACCGGGCCCCGGGCCCCGGAGCCGAAAGGACGGACGGTTTGCGGCTGATCGACCTGAGCCACACCATCGTGCCGGGCATGGCCCAATGGCCCGGCGACCGCCAGGCCCTGGCCCTGCACCGGCGCAGCGAGCACGGCCCCGACCGCCACATGTCCAGCGCCCTGGAGTTCGGCTGCCACGTGGGCACCCACATCGACCTGGCGCTGCACTTCAGGGCCGGCGAGAGACCGATCGAGGAGCTGCCGCTGGACGCCTTCGCGGGCCGGGCCCGGGTCGTCCGCCCGGGCGACGGCGGGACGCCCGGCCCCCTGGCCGCCGCGGTGCTCGACGGCGTGGACCTGGCGGGGATCGACTTCGTGCTCTTCTGCACCGGCTGGGACCGCCACTGGGGCACCGGCCGCTACTACCGCGAGTGGCCGTTCTACGGCGAGGACCTGGCCCGGCGCCTGGCCGCGGCCGGGCTCAAGGGCAGCGGCCTGGACACCCCGAGCCTGGACGCCTACGCCGGCCACGCGGCCCACGACATCTGCGCGGCCGCGGGCATGATCAACATCGAGAACCTGGCGGGTCTGGACGGCCTGCCGGACGCCCCGTTCACCCTGTTCGTGCTGCCCCTTAAGCTGGCGGGCACCGAGGCCTCGCCGGTGCGGGCGGCGGCCCTGCTGGACCCGGGGAGCGAGCGGTGATCCTGACGCTGCTGCTCTTCGCCGTCGGCGTCGGCGTGCTGATCGGCGGGGCCTGGATCCTGGTGGGCGGCGGCACGCGGGTGGCCGCGGTGCTGGGCGTGCCGGCGGTGGTCGTGGGCCTGACGGTGGTGGCCTTCGGCACCTCGGCCCCCGAGCTCTTCGTCTCGCTGGTGGGTGCGCTGCGGGGCAACAGCGGCATCGCGCTGGGCAACGTGATCGGCTCGAACGTGGCGAACCTCGGGCTGATCCTCGGCCTGGCCGCGCTGCTGCAGCCGGTCAAGGTGGAGGCGGCGCTGCGGCGGCGCGAGGTGCCGCTGATGCTGGCGGTGTCGATGGTGTTCGCGGCCATGGTCTGGGACGGGGAGCTGAGCCGCCTGGACGCCGGGGTGCTGACCGTCGGGTTCGTCGTCTTCCTGGAGTGGACGCGGCGGGGCGCCGCCCGCGGCCTGGCGGAGGTGCCCGTACCGGAGCTGGACATCGATCCGGCACACAAGGCGCGCGAGTTGGTGCGGGGCGCCGGGCTGGTCCTGCTGGGGGTGGTCGGCCTGGCCGGGGGCGGCCGCCTGATCGTCGTCAACGCCGTGGAAATCGCCGGGCAGCTGGGCGCCAGCGAGACGCTGATCGGCCTGACCCTGGTGGCGGTGGGCACCAGCCTGCCCGAACTGGCCACCACCGTCGTCGCCGCCGCACGCAAGCAGGACGACCTGGCCCTGGGCAACATCGTCGGGTCCAACATCTTCAACATCCTGGCGGTGGCCGGCCCGGTGGGGCTGGTGCGGCCGCTGGTGCAGGAGGCCGGCCACGGCCGGCTGCAGCTGGCCTGCATGGTCGCCGTGGCGGGGCTGCTGTACGTCATGGTCGCGCCCGCCCGCGGCGACGTGGGCCGGCGGCACGGCGCGCTGCTGCTGGCCGTCTACGCGGCGGTCATGGTGATCTGGACCGCGTGGCCCTGAGGGGCGCGGCAGCGGACGGGGACGGCGGACGAGGGAGCTGATGGTGAGCAAGCACAAGGCCGCGAAGCAGCCGGCGGAACCCGCGGCGCCGCCGCACAAGCCCAAGCGCGGCAAGGAGCCGGCGCCGCCGCCGTGGCATCCGCCGCGCAAGATGGGCCTGGCCCGCGCCCTGCAGCAGGCCGGCTGGGGCACGCGCCGCCAGACCGAGCTGCTGGTGCAGTCCGGACGCGTCGATCTCGACGGCGAGGCCTGCACCGACCCCCGCGCGGCCGTCGACACCACCAGCACCATCGCCTTGGACGGCACTCCCCTGGCGGCGGTCCGGTTCCGCTACTACGCGTTCCACAAGCCGGCCCGGGTGGTCTGCGTGCCCAGCGACGGGCCCAACCGCCGGCTGGTGGCCGATTTCCTGCCCGGGGACGTCCCGGGCCTGCGGGCCGCGGGCCGGCTCGACGGCAAGACCACCGGGCTGCTGCTGGTCTCCAACGACCCGGCCTGGAACACCGTCGTCGCCGGCAGCGCCCGGCTGGAGCAGGAATACCGCGTGCAACTGGACGGCTTGATGACGGACCTGGAGATCGGCGTGCTCAGCGCCGGCGTGCACGTGCCCAACCTGGGCGTGTTCCGGCCCCTGTCGGTGCGCATCATCGAGCGCCTGGCCGGCCGCACCGTGCTGGCGCTGGTGGTGCGGGAGGGCAAGATCCGCCAGGCGCGCCGCATGTTCAGCACCCTGCGCCACAAGATCGTCCTGCTCAGGCGCGTGCGCATCGGCGAGATCCGCCTGGGCGAACTGGCGGCCGGGGCCCTGCGTCCGTTGACGGACGAGGAGGTCGAATCGGTGCGCGAGGCCGCCCGGCCCGGCGGAAGCCCGGCGGAGGCATGAACTGAACGGGTCCGTCCTGGCGGACGGCGCGCCCGCCTGAGCCCGCCGGCAGGGTTCGCCCGGGACGGCCGGCGAAGTTTCCGCGGCCGACTGAGAACGGGAATCACCAGCCTCAAATCTGGAGTTGTCGATCCTTTACTCAACAACCTTGTGAATATGCGATATTTAAAATAGGACGAATTTCCTCAGGAAAACACCATGGATACCGGTCCGGTCCCATATTGGACAAGATGTTTGTTTTCAGCAGGATTGGGTGTTTGACCCCGATCCGGGGACCCGCAATAGTTGGGTGTTGTCACAGGATCGTCAGGCCCCGCCCGCCCCGCATGGAGAAAACAGTGATGCTCACCGACGTCCTCAAGCGCGTGCTCGACTTCCTGCTGGTGCTGCTGGCCGCCGCCGCCCTGGGGACGGTGCCGGCCGGACCGGCCTGGGCCCAGGACGCCGACGAATGCCTCCAGTGCCACGAGGACGAGAGCCTGACCAGGAACGAGGGGAGCAAGGTCGTCTCCCTGTACGTGGACATCGCGAAGTACGACGCCTCGATCCACGGCCGCGAGGGCATCGGCTGCGTCGACTGCCACGCCGACCTCGCCGGCTACGAGGACTGGCCGCACGCGGAGGAGCTGGCCGAGGTCGACTGCACGCAGTGCCACGGCGCGATCGGCCGCATCTACGCCAACAGCCTGCACGGCCAGGCGGTGGCCCGGGGCGAACCCCTGGCGCCGCACTGCTGGTCCTGCCACGGCGCCCACGGGATCCTGCCGCCGGAGAACCCGACGTCGACCGTCAACCGCTTCAACATCCCCATCATGTGCGGCCGCTGCCACAAGGAGGGCAGCCCGGTCGCCGAGTTCACGACGATCGAGCAGGACAGCATCCTCAGCCACTACACCATGTCGATCCACGGCGAGGGTCTCTACAAGCGCGGCCTGACCGGCTCGGCCGTCTGCTCGGACTGCCACACCGCCCACGACGTGCGCGACCACAACGACCCCCAGTCGTCCATCTCCCGCGCCAACGTGGCCGCCACCTGCCAGAAGTGCCACGGCCGCATCGAGGACGTCCATCTCAAGGTCATCGAGGGCCGCCTGTGGGAGGCCCAGCCCCACCTGGTGCCCGCCTGCGTCGAGTGCCACCAGCCCCACGAGGTGCGGCGGGTCTACTACGACGAGGGCATGAGCGACACCGAGTGCCTGGTCTGCCACGCCAAGCCGGACCTGGTGGCGACCGCGCCCGGCCGCGAGGGCGTCAGCATGACCGTCGACCACGCCGCGATCCTGGGCTCGGCCCACGAGAAGACCCGCTGCATCCAGTGCCACACCGGCGTGACGCCCAGCCACGACCGGCCCTGCGACACCGTGGCCCCGAAGGTGGACTGCGCCGTCTGCCACGCGGGCGTGGTGGACGTCTACGCCACCAGCATCCACGGGCGCCTGCAGGCCCAGGGGGACAAGGACGGGCCGGACTGCCGGGCCTGCCACGGCACCCACGGCATGCTGCGCAAGGCCGACCCGGCGTCGCCCACCCACGTGCGCAACATCCCGGACCTGTGCGGCCGCTGCCACGACGAAGGCGGCATCGCCGACAAGCGCTACGAGGGCACCGACCACTCGATGGTCAAGAACTACAAGGAGAGCGTCCACGGGCGGGCGCTCCAGAGCAGCGGCCTGGTGGTGACGGCCACCTGCGTCGACTGCCACACCACCCACGCCATCATGCCCAGCAAGGAGCGCGACTCCTCGGTCAGCCGCGCCAACGTGGCCGACACCTGCGGCCGTTGCCACCAGGGCATCGACCTGGAGTTCCGCAATTCCATCCACTTCACGGGCAAGGCCACGGACGAGCACCACCTGCCCATGTGCAGCGACTGCCACACCTCCCACGAGATCGCCCGCACCGACGCCGAGGGCTTCCGCCTGCAGGTGGTCAACTCCTGCGGCACCTGCCACGAGAAGGTGACCGAGACCTACTTCGAGACCTACCACGGCAAGGTCTTCGCCCTGGGCTACACCGAGACCGCCAGCTGCGCCGACTGCCACGGCCAGCACAACGTGCTGCCGCCCAGCGACCCGCGGTCGACCCTGTCCCGCGACAACATCGTGGCCACCTGCGCCCAGTGCCATCCCCAGGCGCACCGCCAGTTCGCGGGCTACCTGACCCACGCCACCCACCACGACAAGGACAAGTACCCGTTCATCTACTGGACGTGGCTGTTCATGACCTCGCTGCTGGTGGGCACGTTCACCGTGTTCGGCATCCACACCCTGCTGTGGATCCCGCGCTCGGTGCAGGCGCTCAAGCACTCGCGCCAGCTGCGCAAGCAGGCCAGGGGCCAGAAGCAGTTCCGCCGCTTCAACCGCCTCGCGCGCACCCTGCACATGCTGGTGATCGTCAGCTTCCTGACCCTGGCCGTCACGGGCATGGTCCTGAAGTTCAGCTACCTGGGCTGGGCCCAATGGCTGGCCGGGGTCCTGGGCGGCTTCCAGTCGGCCGGCACCCTGCACCGCCTGGGCGCGCTGGTGACGTTCTTCTACTTCACGCGCCACATCATCGACATGTCCCACCGGCGCCGGCTGGCGGGCAAGACCTGGAAGGAATTCATCCTCGGTCCCGAGGGCATGATGTTCAACAGGCGCGACGGCGAGGAGTTCGTCGGCACCATCAAGTGGTTCGTGGGCCGGGGCGAGCGCCCGCGCTACGGCCGCTGGACCTACTGGGAGAAGTTCGACTACTTCGCGGTGTTCTGGGGCGTGGGCATGATCGGCGTCAGCGGCATGATGCTCTGGTACCCGGAGTTCTTCACCCTGTTCCTGCCGGGCTGGTTCATCAACGTGGCCACCATCATCCACTCGGACGAGGCGCTGCTGGCCACGGGCTTCATCTTCACGATCCACTTCTTCAACACCCACTTCCGGCCGGACCGGTTCCCCATGGACCCGGTGATCTTCACGGGCCGGATGACCCTGGAGGAGTTCAAGGAGGATCGGCCCCGCGAGTACGAGCAGCTGGTGGCCGAGGGGCGCCTGGAGGAGCACATGGTGGAGCCGCTGGATGAGGGCTTCGTCAAGGCGCTGAAGGTGTTCGGCTTCACGGCGCTGACCATCGGCATGGCGCTGATCGTCCTGATCATCTACGCGGTGGTCTTCGCGTACCGGTAGCGGCGCCGTGCGGCGGCCCGGCCGACCCGGCCGGCCGGGTTCCGCCCGCCGGCGCTACCTGCGCGCCAGGGCGGCGATCTCCGCCACCGCCGCGACCGCCGTGTCGACCTGGGCCGCCGTGTTGAGCGGCCCCAGGCCGAACCGCACGGACCCGTGGATCCTGTCCGTCCCCAGGTGCTCGTGGACCATCGGCGCGCAGTGCAGACCGGTGCGGCAGGCGATCCCGTGGTCGACGTCGAGCATCGTGCCGACGTCGGCTGCCACCAGTCCGGGGACGTTGAAGGACAGCACGCTGATGCGCTCGCCGGAACCGTCGTCGTCCGCGCAGTGGAGCACGACCCCGTCGATGTCCCGCAGGCCGTCGCGCAGGCGGCGCCAGAGGTCCAGCTCGAAGCGGTGGATCGCCGCGACGCCCTGCTGCTGCACCCACTTGACCCCCGCGTGCAGCCCCGCGATGCCCGGCAGGTTGGGCGTGCCGTATTCCATCCGGTACGGGTACTCCTCCAGGTGATGGCGCTGGGCGCTGCGCACCCCGGTGCCGCCGGCGCGGGTCTGGCGCAGTTCGACCGACTCGTGCACGTACATGCCGCCGGTGCCCATCGGCCCCATCAGCGACTTGTGCCCGGTGAAGCAGATGACGCCGGCGCCCAGCGCCTCGACGTCCAGCGGGATCATGCCCGCCGTCTGCGACACGTCCAGGACGAGCGGGATGCCGCGGGCCCGGCAGGCGGCGCCGATCGGGGCCACGGGCTGGACGGTGCCGATCACGTTCGAGCCGTGGTTGATCACGACCGCGCGCGTGTGCGGACGCAGGCGCGCGATCACCTCGTCCGGGTCGATGTACCCGCGTCCGTCGAAATCGACCCAGTCCACCGCCACACCCCGCTGCTCGAGGTGCCACAGCGGGCGCAGCGACGAGTTGTGTTCCAGGTGCGTGGTGACGGCGTGGTCGCCGGCCTCGAGCAGGCCGAAGATGGCCAGGTTCAGGGCGTCGGTCGCGTTGTAGCCGAAGACCAGGCGGTTGGGGTCGCTGCCGCCGAAGAAGGCGCACAGCTGCCGGCGCGTGGTCTCGACCAGGTCGCCGGACTCGATGCACAGATCGTAGCCCGACCGGCCCGGATTGACCCCGAAGCGGCGGTAGAACTCGTCCATGAACCGGTAGACCTCGTCGGGCTTGGGGAACGAGGTGGCGCCGTTGTCCAGGTAGATCAGGCCCGGGGCGCCGGGCCCGTCGTTTTGCCGGTTCATGGCTCTCCCTGAGGTTGCGTCGCCGGCGCCGGCGGGACCAGGGCATCGGCCACGATCTCCGCGACGGTCCTGACGACAACGCCGAGCTTGTACTCGCGGTTCAGTTCCATCAGCTGGTCGATGCAGTTGTGGCAGGGCGCCACGACGATCCTGGCGCCGGTGGCGCGGATCTGGGCGGCCTTGACGCCGCCGGACTGCAGCCGCTTGTCGCGGTAGCGGCTCATCGACAACTGGCCGCCCCCCCCGCCGCAGCAGAAGTTCCCGGCGCGGTTGGGCGTCATCTCGACGAAGTCGGCCAGGCAGCGGCGCAGGATCGCGCGCTGGGGTTCGACGATGCCGCCCTGCCGCACGGTGTTGCAGGGGTCATGGAGCGTGGCGCGCTCCCGCACGCGGGACGGGTCGACGCGCAGGCGCCCCTGCCGGAAGTACTCGTCCATCAGTTCCAGGAAGCTGATGATCCGGAAGCCCGGACGCCGCTGCAGCCATTCGGCCGCCTCCCAGCGCGCGGCGGCGAAGCCGTGGCCGCACTCGCCGATGACCAGCGTGCGGCAGCCCAGCCGCTCCATGGACGCCAGCAGGTTGGCGGCGATGGCGCCGCCCTCGGCCCGGCTGGCGTTGAACAGCCCGTAGTTGGTCAGGTCCCAGCCCTCGCCGGCCACGGTCCAGTCCTCGCCGGCCGCATGGAGGACCGTGGCGCTGGCCTGCAGGCCCAACGGGAAGAACTTGGGCTCGCGCGGATTGACGGTGAACAGGATCCGCGCGCCGTGCTTGTCGACAGGGATGCGCGCCGCCGGGTCGCCGACCGCCTGCCGGGTCTCCTCCTCGATCCACTGCACGGTGTCGAGCCAGTCCGCGCGCGGGATCCCCATGCTGTTGCCCGTCGCCAGCGTCGTCGCGACGATCTGCTGCAGGTCGTCCGGGATCAGCCCCATTTCCGTCAGGGTGCCGCGCGCGGCGCGCATCACCGCCGCGATGTCCACACCCGTCGTGCAGTTGAGGCTGCAGCGGCCGCACACCGTGCAGCGGCCGAACGCGGACTCGACCCAGGCGCGGACCAGGTCGCGGTCGAACGGCCGCGCGCCGGTCAGGGCGGGGGCGATCCGCCCCGCCGTCGTGAAGTGCCGGCGGAAGCCCGCGGCGACCTGGGCGAGCTTGTGGGCAGGGACCGACGCGGGCTCATGGTCGGCCAGGTAGTAGTGGCAGGATTCCGCGCACAGCCCGCAGTGGACGCAGGTCTGCAGCCAGGCGGCCTCGGCGGGGCCCAGCTTCGTGCGGAACAGGGCCAGGCCGCGGGCGAGGTCCGCGTCGGACAGGGCGGCGACCCTGGCGTCCAGGGCATCGATCTCGGCCATCGCGCCTCACCTCCCTGTCGTCAGTGCCGCAGCGGAAACGTGCCGCGCCGGCCGTAGTGGCGGCCCAGGTGGTAGCGGGACAGGAAGAAGAACAGGCAATGCCGGATCTTGCCCGCGGGCAGGTAGCACAGCAGCAGCAATGCCGCCACGAGCAGCGCCGTCTCGGCGCCCGGCCACCACAGTCGCGCCCCGGCCAGCGCGACGAACGCGGTGGTCAGCAGGTTCGCCAGGTAGTCGTCCGGCTGGCTGAGCCGGCGCAACAGGGGGCTCCCGGCGCGGCGGCCCAGCAGGCCGACGCCGCCGACGGTGCCCAGGAACAGGAGCGCTCCGATCGCCGCGGCCGCGGGGGCGGCAAGGGAGCCGCGCGAGGCGCCGCCCGGCGGCAGGACCCACAGCAGGACGCCGAAGGCCGCGAAGATGCCCAGGTGATAGGCCATGCCCAGGGCGTAGACCAGCGGATGGGTGCGGGTGCTCTCCTTGGCGGTCGGGGCCATCCCGGGCC
>JACZKN010000515.1 GCA_014859985.1 Candidatus Krumholzibacteriia bacterium
TCATGCGGGAGCGCCTCGAGGGCGGCGACCGCCTGGTCGCCCTGCACCGCTGCGAACTGCACACCTACGGGGACGGGATCGCCGGCGGGCCGGGCGACCCCATGGCCCGGCGTCGGCCAGCTCGAAGTGCCCGTAGTGGTGCTTGTTGGGGTTGAAGTAGCGGCCGTTGTCCAGCAGCCGGGCCATGGGGTCGCCCGGCCCGCCGGCGATCCCGTCCCCGTAGGTGTGCAGTTCGCAGCGGTGCAGGGCGACCAGGCGGTCGCCGCCCTCGAGGCGCTCCCGCATGACCCGCACCGCGGTCGCGGCGTGCAGGTCGACGCCCTTGTGGGCGGTCAGCAGGGTGGTCAGGCGGCTCATCGCGTCCTTTCCCCGGATCCCGGGACCCGCGGGCCCCGGCCCCTCAACACAACTCCACGAGCCGCCGCACGAGGAAGCTCCCCGGGCCGGCGGTCTCCAGCGCCGCAAAATCCCCCGCCGCGGCCCGGCGGGCCCGGCCCCAGGGGTGGGGCAGATCCTCGGGCACGTGGCGCAGCTGCGCGGCGCGCTCGGGATGGGGCATCATCGCCAGCACGTTGCCCCGGGCGTTGGTCAGGCCCGCCACATCCAGCAGCGATCCGTTGGGATTGCTGCGGTCGCGGCCGCCCAGGCCGGTGTAGACCAGGGCCACGTGGCCCTGCTCGGCCAGACCGGCGAAGAAGGCCGGATCCTCGTGGGTGAAGCGGCCCTCGGCGTGGGCCATGGGCAGGGGGATCGACCCCAGGAGCCCCTCGACGAAGGGCGAGCGCGACCGCGGGTGCGCAGCCACCCCCACCCAGCGGGCCAGGTAGCCGCGCCGGCCCGGCACGCGGTTGCCGGCCAGGGCCACCTCCACCGCGCCGGGCACCAGCCCCGGCACCAGTCCGGCTTCAACCAGCACCTGGCAGCCGTTGCAGACGCCCAGGACCGGCTTGCCTGCCTCGGCCGCCTCCAGCAGCACCCGCAGCAGCGGGTCCTTGGCGGCGACGGCGCCGGCCCGGACCCGGTCCTGGTAGCTGAACCCCCCCGGCACCAGGAACCCGTCGTAGCGGGCCAGTTCGGCCGCGGGCCGGGTCCAGCGGAAGATCTCGCTGTCGGCGCCGCCGGTCAGCAGCAGGCGCGCCGACTCCTCTTCGCAGTTGACACCCGGCAGCTGCAGGACGGCCACCCGCGGCCGGACGCCCAGGTTCACCCGCGGGCGCGGCAGGGCGGGATCCTGCTCGTCGGTCCGGGGTGCGGTCGCCGGGTCCGGCACCTGCCTTGCGGCATCCTCGCCGCCCAGCAGCCGCGGCAGCGCGGTCTGCCAACGCCGGGTCAACTCAGCCACGTCCAACGCGCACACTCCGGCGACGGTCAGGCTGCCGCCGGCGGTCACCTCGCCCAGGTCCCACCAACGGGCGCCGGCGCCGTCCAGCAGCGCCGCCGCCCGGGCCACGCGGGTCGCCGGCACCGTGACCAGGAAGCCGCCGGCCTCGCCGAACAGGAACTCGCGGGCGGTCAGCCCGGCGTCCGGCGGCAGGGCGATCGTCGCCCCGCGCACCTGGGCGCCCTCCAGGCCCATGGCCATCTCGCTCAGGCACACCGCCAGGCCGCCGTCGCTGATGTCGTGGGCGGCGGTCACGAGCCCCGCCTGGACCAGGGCGATCACCGCGCCGATCTCGCGCTTGGACTGGGCGAAGTCCAGGGGCGGCACCGCCGGCCGGCCCGCGGCGAAGCCCGCGTCCAGGAACAGGGAGCCGCCGGTCTCGGCCGTGCGCGCCCCCACCAATAGAATGCGGTCGCCGGCGTCCTTCAGGCGCTGGCTGCGGCAAACGGTGTAGTCGGCCACGATGCCCACGCAGGCCACGATGGGCGACGGCGCCACCGAGCGCCCGCTGCTGCTCTGGTTGTAGAAGCTGACGTTGCCCGAGACCACGGGCAGGGGCCGCTCCAGCCGGGCATAGCAGCCGACGCCGCGGCAGGCGTCGCCGATGCCGCGCACCGCCTCGGCGAACTGCCAGAAGGCCTCCGGCACCTCGGGGTTGCCGAAGTTCAGGCAGTCGGTGATGGCGGCGGGTTCGCCGCCCACGCAGGCCACGTTGCGGCAGGCCTCCAGCACCGCCGAGGCGCCGGCGGTCCAGGGATCGGCCAGGCCCAAGAGCGGGTTGCCGTCCGCGGACAGGGCCACCGCCCGGCGGCTGCCCGCCACCGGCGCCACAACGCCGGCGTCGGCCTCGCCCGGCCGCAGGATGGTCGCCGCCTGCACCTCGGAGTCGTAGTGGCGGTAGACGTACTCCCGGCTGGCCGCGTTGGGGTGTTCCAGCAGGGCGGCCCACTCGTCGCCGATCCGGGCCGGATCGGCCTCGGGCAGGCGTTCGTCCGCCGGCACCGCACGCCGCACCGGCGCCCTGGCTTCGCGGTCGTAGCGGATGCCCTCGGTGATGGTGGCGACCGGAGCGTCGCAGAGGATGCGGTCGCCCCAGCGCAGGACGTACCGCTTTTCCCGCGTCACCACGCCGATCTTCCGTGCGCAGGCCCCTGCGTAGAGGGTGGGCAGGGCGAAGTCCTCGTTGTAGATCGCCAGCACCCGGTCCGTCAGGCGCGCGGGCACCGCCAGGCCGTAGCGCTCCTGGGTCTCGCTGCAGGCGCAGACCCGCGGCGGCAGGTCGGCGATCTGGTGCACCAGCTGCACATCCACGTCGCAGCCGAAACCGCCGGCGTCCACCAGCTCGCTGGTCACGCAGGACACGCCGCCCGCGCCCAGATCCTTGAAGCCGATGGTCACGCCCTCGGCCCGCGCCAGCTTCAACACCTCGCGGTTGGCCACCGTGAGGATGCGCTTGAGGAAGGGATCGGGGGTCTGCACCGAGCCCTTGTTCTCGGTGGCCGAGGCCGCGTCCAGGGTGGCCGAGGCGAAGGCCGCACCCCCCATACCCGACCAGTCGGTGGGCTTGCCCACGAGGATCAGGTCGTAGGGCTCGTCCTTGGCCTGGGGCGGCACCGCGCTGTGGGTGATGTGGTCATGCTCCACCAGGCCGACGGCCACCACGTTGACCAGGCAGTTCTCGTTGAAGCTGGGGTGGAAGTAGACGTCGCCGCCCAGGTTGGGCACGCCGATGGCGTTGCCGTATTCCCAGATGCCGGTGACCACCTCGCGGGCGATCTCCAGGCGGTGGGCCGCGTCCGGCCCCGGGTCGGCGGCGCGGTCCTCGGGCCAGCCGAAGCGCAGCGGGTCCAGGGTGGCGATCACCTCGCCGCCCATGCAGTAGACGTCGCGCACGATGCCGCCGATGCCGGTGGCCGCGCCTTCGGCGGGCATGACCTGGCTGGGGTGGTTGTGGCTCTCGTGGGCGAAGATGATGCCGTACCGGCGGCCGTCGATCTCCCCGAAGTCCACCACCCCCGCGTCCTCCACCGGCCCGACCACCACGTTCTCGCCGGAGGTCGGCAGGTTGGCCTTCAGGTGGGGCCGGCTGCTCTTGTAGGAGCAGTGCTCGCTCCACATGGTGTCGAAGAGGGTCATCTCGGTCAGGGTGGGGTCGCGGCCCAGGAGTTCGGCCACCCGGCGGGCCTCGCCGGGCTGCAGGGTCAGCCCGTGTTCCTTGAGGAAGGCCCTCAGGCCCTGGTCGTCGTAGCTGCCGACAGCAATGGGAGCGAAACTCTCGTCATGGCTGGCCATGATCCATCCTTGGCTGACATGGGGTTATCGTTTCCCTGGCGGCTGCCGAGGGCCCCAATCTAACACCGGACCGCGGACAGGGAAAGCCTCATGACCGGCCGCGGTCACCGCCGCGGGCCAGCAAAAAGCCGCCCCGGCCGGGGCCGGGGCGGCTCAGCCTCTGGTCCGCTGGGGGGGCTAGCCCTTGGCCGGCGCCGGGTGGCAGTCGACGCACTTGGTCGGGGCCTTGGACTCGGCGTTCTCGGCCACCGCTTCCTTGTGACAGCCGACGCAGCTGATGTGGTAATGGTTCTTCTTGAGGCTCATCTCCGAGCACTTGGGCGTCTCGGCATTCTCCGGCTCGTTGTGGCAGGAGGCGCAGGAAGGCACTTCCATCGTGGCGGCGGTCTCGAGGGTCAGGCCCTCGCTGGTGTGGTGGCAGGTGACGCAGTCGCTGTACGCGAAGTGGGCCTCGTGGGTGAACTCCACCGGCGCCTTCTTGTCGGCGCAGTCATCGATGGTGATGGTCTCGGGCAACTCGGCAGCAAAGGCCACGAAGGCCGCCGCGGCAACCATCAGGGCCAGGACGCTTAGTGCGATCTTCCGCATGTTCGGATCCTCCTCGGGGTGTGGCACGGATCCCGGCGTGGTGAGGCCGGCTCCAGTTCCTGCCAAACGTATAACGGGTTTGGGCCGCCAGTCAACTTTTTCGTCACCGGACTGTCACGGCGGCTCCGGCTGCCCCATTGGTGCCGTATCCCATTGAACACCGGATTTCGCCGCCGGTTCCCGGAAAGCCCACCGTTACCAGTCCTTCAAGGCCAACGTGCGGGCGAAGATGGCCGGCACGTGGCGCAGCTGGTGCTCCAGGTCGAAACAGCGGTCCAGGACCTCCGGGGCCAGCCGGTCCGCGATGCCGGGTTCCTGGCCGACGGCCTGGCGCAGGTCCGCCCCCTCGTCCCAGACCCGCATGGCTGCCTTCTGGACCGCGGCATAGGCGTCCTCCCGCGAGACCCCGGCCGCGGTCAGGGCCAGCATCACCGGCTGGGAGAAGACCATGCCACGGACCTTTTCCAGGTTGGCCCGCATGGTGTCCGGGTAGACCTCCAGGCCGCCGATCAGCCAATCCATGCGGGTCAGCATGTGGTGCAGGGTGTGGCAGGCATCCGGAAAGATGATACGCTCGACCGAGCTGTGGGAGATGTCGCGCTCGTGCCACAGGGCGACGTTCTCCAGGGCGGTCAGGGCGTAGCCCCGCAGCAGGCGGGCCATCCCGGTCAGCTTCTCCGCGACGATGGGATTCTTCTTGTGGGGCATGGCGCTGGAACCCTTCTGGCCCTTGCCGAAGGGTTCCTCCACCTCGTGGACGTCCGTGCGCTGGAGGTTGCGGACCTCCACGGCCATCTGCTCGACCGTTGCGCCCAGGACGGCCAGCGCCTGCAGCCAGTTGGCGTGGCGGTCGCGCTGGATGATCTGGGTCGAGGCGGGGTCCACCGCCAGGCCCAGGCGGCGCATGGTCTCCTCCTCCACCGCCGGATCCAGGTGGGCGAGGGTGCCGACGGCGCCGGACACCAGCCCGTAGCCGATCTCCTGCTGGGCCCGGTCCAGGCGGCGCAGGCCCCGCTCGAGAGCCGACCAGTAGACCAGCAGCTTCAGGCCGAAGGTGGTGGGCTCGGCGTGGATGCCGTGGCTGCGGCCGATCATCACCGTGTCCCGATGCTCGCGCGCCTTCTTTTCGGTGGTGTCCAGCAGCGCGACCAGGGCCGCCCGCAGCACCGCCCCCGCCTCGCGGATCTGCAGGGCGAAGCTGGTGTCCAGCAGGTCGCTGCTGGTCATGCCCTGGTGCACGAAGCGGCTGGCCGGCCCCACGTGCTCGGCCAGGGAGGTCAAGAACGCGATGACGTCGTGCTGCACCGTCTTCTCGATCTCCAGCACGCGGGCCGTGTCGAAGCCGCCCTTAGCGCGGATCTCCTGCGCCGCCGCCACGGGGATCTCGCCCCGGTCGGCGCGCACCTCGCAGACCACCGTCTCCACCTCCTGCCACAGACCGAAGCGGTGCTCGTCGGACCAGATGGCCGTCATTTCCCTGGACGCGTAGCGGGGGATCATGGGCGCTCCACGCCCCGGGCGGGGCCGGGGCCAGGCCGGGCAGAGGCGGCGGTGCGGCCGCCCGCCGGTGAACCGTGCGGGAAAGGGCGAATCTATCCCGGGGGCCGCGGGCGGTCAAGGGGGCCGGCCGGATCCGAACCCCGCGCCAAGATCGGCCTTTCGCGAGCGGCCGGTCGGGCTTACCATGGCGGCGCGATCGGGAGGTCCCAGGATGAGGATGGCCGCCAACCTGTTGCTGATCCTCCTGGCCGCCGGACCGGCCCGGGCCCAGCCCGTGGGCCCGGAACAGGCGGTCGGGCCCGCGGACCGCCGTGCCGCGCCCGGCCGCTTCGAGTTGGGCTTCGTCTACGGCCTGGCCGCCTTCACGGCCGGCCACGACGACGCCGCCTGGTACGACGGCGCGCCGACCGGTGGCGGCATGGACCTGGCGACCACCCCCACCCTCGGCCTCGGCCTGGCCTGGTCGGCGGCGGCCGACCTGCGGTTCGGCCTGCGGGCCACGTGGCAGGATACCCGGCTGGAAGTGGACGCAGCCGCCGGCACGCTGCAAACCGACCTTTCCCTGCTGCACCTGCACCTGGCGGCCGAGGCCACCTTCGGCGGCGGCAGGCTGAGGCCTTTGCTGGGCCTGGCTGCCGGCGGCACCCTGGCGTCGGCAGAGGGCGCCGATGCCGCCTGGCACTACTCCGCGGCGCCGGAGCTGGGGATGCGCTTCGCCGTGGACCCGCGGGCGGTGCTGCGGCTGACGGCCCGCGCACCCCTGATCTGGGCCAACGGGACGCTCGTGCCCCAGGCGGAGATCGCCGCCGGGGCCGCCCTGGTCTTCTGACCTGCCTGCGGCCACGCCGCCGGGGAAGCCGCCGATGACCGCCAGTCCCGTCCGATCGCCGCGCGCCCCCCTCGATCGCGTGGGCTTGCTGAACCTCCTGGTGGTCTACGTGGTCTGGGGCAGCACCTACCTGGCGATCCGCGTGGCGGTGCGCGAGGGCGCGGGCTTTCCCCCCTTCTTCATGGCGATGATGCGCGTGGCCGCCGCCAGCACCATGCTGCTGGGCTGGGCCCGGCTCAAGGGCGAGCGCCTGCGCCTGACCCGCGCCGAGTTCGTGCTCCTGGGCGGCAGCGGCGTGCTGCTGTGGGTGGGCGGCAACGGCCTGGTGACCTGGGCGGAGATGCGCGCCTCCAGCGGCCTGGCCGCGCTGCTGGTGGCGGCCATGCCCATCTGGGGCGAATTGATCAGCCTGGTGATCGACCGACGCCCGCCGTCGGCACGCATGGGCGGTGCGATCCTGCTGGGCTTCGTCGGCGTCGGCCTGCTCACCTGGCCGATCCTGCGCACCGGGGTGCGGGCCGACGTGCTGGCGGTGGTCGCCCTGCTGCTGGCGCCGCTGTTCTGGGCCCTGGGCTCCATCTGGTACCAGCGGCGCAAGAGCGACCTTTCGACCCGCGCCGTCTCGGGTTGGCAGCAGCTGCTCGGAGGCTGCGGGTTCCTGCTGGTCGTGCTGCTGCGGGGCGAGCCTTTGCCCACACCCACGGGCGAGGCCTGGCTGGCCTGGGGCTATCTGACGGTCTTCGGCTCGGTGATCGCCTTCACCAGCTACATGACCACCCTGCGGCGGCTGCCCTACCGCATCGTCGTCACCTACGCCTACGCCAACCCGGTGATCGCCGTCTTCCTGGGCTGGCTGATCCTGGGCGAGGCTGTCACCGGCTGGACCTTGGCCGGCGCCGCCCTGGTGGTGGCCGGTGTTGCGGGGATCTTCAACAACCGGGACTGAGGCGGCCCGCCCGCGGCAATCCATACTGGATTAGTCTGTTTAAGATCACGTAATCTCTTGACCGGCAAACAGATGCAACCCTAGGATCGGGTCCCGGGCGAGCAGCTGGAACCGCAAGGAGAGTGTGCCATGATCATGACCTTCCTGTCCGCGCTGTGGCTGACCGCCGCGGCGGGCACCCCCGCCGGCGACGCAGCCCTGGGCTCGCGCAGCTACGACGACTACGAGAAGCCGGCCGTCTGCGCCAGCTGCCACGATGACATCTTCCAGCAGTGGACCCAGTCCATGATGAGCCAGGCCTACACCCACCACTGGGACGAGATCGAGTACTTCGAGCTGGCCGTCGCCCACGCCGAGCGCGAGGAGTTCGTCGCCGGGGTGAAGGCCGGCTGCAACGGCTGCCACGCGCCGCTCGCGTTCCTCGCGGGCGACGTGCCGCCGCCGCGCCCCGAAGAGAACAGCCGCGCCAACGAGTCCGTCAGCTGCGACCTCTGCCACACCATCACCGGCTTCGCGGGCGACACCCCCTACAACTTCAACTGGATCAGCGAGCCGGGCCGCCTCAAGCAGGGGCCCAAGCCGGGGGTGGTCTCGCCCCACCACGACACGGTGGAGAACGACTTCCTGAAGACCGGCGACTTCTGCGGCACCTGCCACAACGAGATGAGCGGCTACGGCGTGTGGGTCAAGTCGACCCACCTGGAGTGGAAGGAGGGCCCCTACTACGCCCAGGGGGTCCACTGCCAGGACTGCCACATGCCCAAGGCGATGGCCCGCTCGGCGAAGATGACCGCGCCGGCCATGGTGGCCCAGCACCTGTTCCACGGGGCCCACGACCCGGGCAAGCTGAACGGCTCCATCGAGGTGCGCATGAACCCGCTGGAGCGCGAGATCCCCTGGGACGGCACCGCGGTGGTGAACGTGCAGCTGTTCAACGGCAAGTGCGGCCACAAGGTCCCCTCGGGCTCGGTGGAGGACCGCATCATGTGGCTGCACGTGACGGCCACCGACAGCGAGGGCAAGGTCTGGCACCTGCCCGTGGACGCCAAGGGCTTCGCCGGCGAGGAGTACACCATCGCCGCCGACGTGCTGGCCTACCAGGACATGGGCATCGCCCTGGACCGGCCCGACTTCCCCGGGGTGCAGCGCGACGGCGTGGCCCTGGACGCGATGGACGTGGGCGACCGCATCTTCCGCATGGCCTACTTCGATCCCCAGGGCCGCATGACCATCCAGCAGTGGAACACCAAGAGCCTGGGCGCCGACTACCGCATCGGCCCGCGCGAGACCAAGGTCGAGACCTTCACCTGGACGCTGCCCGAGGACATCGCTTTCGGCCGCGTCGAGGTGCGGGCGCAGCTCAACTACCAGCGCCTGGTCCAGCCGGTGGCCGATTTTTTGAAGGTGCCGGCCGACGAGACGGTCATCGAGGTCATCAACACCGCCTCGACCTGGTTCGAGGTCTACGAATAGGAAGGACGACGCCATGAAGACCCTGAAGATCCTGTCCGCTGCGCTCGCGGCCCTCGTGGGCGCCGGCGCCCTGCTGCCGGCCGACGCCCAGGCGATCCCCTCCTTCGCGCGCCGCTACAAGCTCAGCTGCACCACCTGCCACGCCCCCTTCCCCCGGCTCAAGGATTTCGGCAACGAGTTCGCCGCCAACGGCTTCTACATCCCGGAGGAGGAGCGCGACCGCGACTACGTGTCCGCGGGCGACGACCTGATGCACCTGAACCGCGAGTTCCCCCTCGCCGTGCGCTTCGACGCCTTCGCCACGATCGCAGAGGACGCGGACGTCACCACGGACCTGCAGATCCCGTTCGGCTTGAAGCTGCTGTCGGGCGGCCCGCTCGCCAGGAACGTGGGCTACTACTTCTATTTCTACATGGACGAGACCGGCGAGGTGGCCGGGGTCGAGGACGCCTACATCCATTTCAACGACCTGGGCGGCGTCCCCTTCGACGTGATGGTGGGGCAGTTCCAGGTCTGCGACCCCCTGATGAAGCGCGAGCTGCGCCTGACCTACGAGGACTACCAGATCTACAAGGCGAAGATCGGCGACGTGGTGGGCAACCTCACCTACGACCGCGGCCTGCTGGTCACCTACGAAGCGGCCGCGACCGGCACCGGCCTGGTGGGCATGCTCGTCAACGGCAACGGCAGGCGCGCGGCCACCGAAGGCGCCTTCGACAGCGACAAGGACAAGAACTTCGCGGGGCGCGTCGCCCAGCCGCTGGGGGGCTTCCTGCAGGTGGGGTACTTCTACTACGCGGGCCAGGAGCGGCAGGACACCGGTGACGGCATGTTCAAGAACGGCCTGCACTACCACGGGCCCGACCTGGTGGCGGGCAACGGGACGCTGGACCTGGCGCTGCAGTACCTGCGGCGCCGCGACTCGAACCCGACGTTCGCAGACGGGGCGACCGCGGTCCAGACCGACGGCATCGTGGCCGAACTGGTGCTCAGCCCCCACCAGGACCGGTCGCGCACCTACGGCACGCTGCTCTACAACCGCGTCGACTCCGACCTGGACGAATACGACTACGAATCCTACACGGCCAGCCTGACCTACCTGCTGGCGCGCAACCTCCGCGGCACCCTCGAGTACACCTGGGACGCCGAGCGGGAGCTCAGCCGCGGCGGGATCGGGCTGGTGGCCGCGTTCTGACCTGCACCCGGAACCGGACACCACGCAGGAAGGGGCCGCCGGGCCCCTTCCTCACGTTCCCCACGTTCCTGGCGTTCCCTAGGTCCGGGGACGGCCCAGGGCCACCACGGCCGCGCCGCTGCGGGGATCGCGCTCGGCGCCGGCGGGCACCGCCACCGCC
>JACZKN010000516.1 GCA_014859985.1 Candidatus Krumholzibacteriia bacterium
CGGCGATGCGCGCGGCCAGGGCCGCCGCCGCGCTGCCGGCTGCGGCCAGGTCGCGGGCCCTGAGGTCCACCAGCCGCCGGCGGTGTTCCAGGACCTTCTCCAGGGGAAAGCGGAACGCCGCCATCAGGAGGCCCCCGCCAGGGCGCGCAGGCCGGCCAGGGAGTCGCTGAAGGCCGCGGTTTCGCCCATGCCCTGCACCAGGAAGGCGCGGATGTCGTCCCGCCGGCGCAGGGCCTCGTCCAGCACCGCATCGCTGCCCGGGACGTAGGCGCCGATGTTCACCAGGTCGCGGTTCTCCTCCAGGGCCTTGAGCCAGCGCAGCACGCGGCTGCCGGCGGCCAGGTCGTCCGCGGGGATGACGTCGTTGCGCAGGCGGCTGATGCTGCCCAGCACGTCGACGGCCGGGTAGTGGTTCTCCCGGGCCAGGTCGCGGCTGAGCATCACGTGCCCGTCGAGGATCGAGCGCATGGCATCGCCGATGGGGTCCTGGATGTCGTCGCCCTCGATCAGCACGGTGAAGAACGCGGTCATGGCGTTGACCGCCGACCAGCCGGCGCGCTCGCACAGGCGGGGCAGGGCGGCGAAGACCGACGGGGGATAGCCCTTGGTGGTGGGCGGCTCGCCCGCGGCCAGCCCGATCTCGCGCAGGGCCATGGCGTAGCGGGTGGCCGAATCCATCATGAACAGCACGTCGTGGTCCGACTCGCGGAAGCCCTCGGCCACGGCCATGGCCGTCTCGGCGCCCTTGGCGCGCATGACCGCGCTCTCGTCCGAGGTCACCACCACGACCACGCTGCGGGCCAGCCCCGCCGGACCGAGGTCCCGCTCGATGAACTCCCGCACCTCGCGGCCGCGCTCGCCGATCAAGGCCAGCACGTTCACGTCGGCAGCCGCCTCCCGGGCCATCATGCCCAGCAGGACCGACTTGCCCACGCCGCTGCCGGCGAAGATGCCCAGCCGCTGGCCCCGGGCCACCGTCACCATGCTGTCGACCGAGCGGATGCCGGTAGCCAGGGGGGAGGTGCTGCGCCGGCGGGAAAGGGCCGCCGGGGCGGCGCCGCCCAGGCGCACCCGGGGCAGGGCGGCCAGGGACGGTCCGCCGTCCAGCGGCCGGCCCAGCCCGTCGATGACCCGGCCCAGCAGCCCGGGACCGCAGGGCACGGTCAGCTTGCTGGCCACCAGGGTCACGCGGCTGCCCCGGGCCACGCCGCGGGCGTCGCCGTAGGGCATGATCAGCAGGCTGCCGGCGCGGAACCCCACCACTTCGCAGAGCACCGGCGGCTCGTGCCGGCCCGCGTCCACCCGGCAGAGCGAGCCGACCGGGGCGGCCAGGCCGCCGGCTTCGATCACCATGCCCACCAGGTTGGCCACCCGGCCCACCTGGCGCACCGGGTTGGCCGTCTGCACGGCGGCCTCGATCTCCGGCCAGGGGGCGGTCATGCCGGGCCCCCGCCGCCGGGCGAGTCGGTGGTCAGCCATTCCTCGACCACCTCGCCCAGGATCCCGAGCTGGCCCGCGAGGGTGGCGTCCCACTCGCGGCCGTCGGCGGCCACCACGCAGCCGCCCCGCTCGATGCGGCGGTCGTGGACCAGGTCGCCGATGCGCAGCCGCTCCCGCAGTTCCGGCCGCTCCTGCAGCCAGGCCGCGTCGTCCGGGTGGACGGTCACCGTCAGGGGACCCCGCGCGCCGGCGCCGTAGAGCACCGTCTCCAGGGTCCGGGCCAGGGTCTGCGGATCGCCCTCGGCGGCGCGGCGCACGAGCTTGCCGGCCAGCTGCACCGCCAGGCGGGCGGCGGCCACGGCGATCTCCCGCAGGCGGCCGTCCTGCTGCTGCTGCCAGGCGGCCGCGAAGGCGTCCTGGGCCGCCTGCTGCTCCTGCCGGTCGCGGCGGCGGCCTTCCTCCAGCTCGTCCCGCAGGGCCTGCTCCCGCACGGCGTAGCTGCGGGCGATGTCCTGCTCCACCAGCTCGCAGACCAGCGCCCGCTCGTGCGGCGCCAGGTGGGACATCAGGGCCCGCGGGTCGCTGAAGCCCGTCTCGCTGCGGAACTGCCGGTCGCCGGCGCCGGGCGCCGTGGCCAGCGCGGCGCCGGCCAGGGGCGTGAACAAGTTGCCGTCGACCCGGACCACCGGCGCGCCGGTCGCTTCCAGGTCGAAGGCCTCAGGAGACCATCTCTGCATCCTTGCCGCCCTTGCCGAGGGTGATCGTGCCGGCTTCCTCGAGACCGCGGACCACCTCGACGATCCGCCGCTGGGCCTCCTCCACCTCCGCGAGGCGCACCGGGCCCATGTACTCCATGTCCTCCTTGATGCCCTCGGACGCGCGCTTGGACATGTTGCCGAAGATCTTCTCCTTGATCTCCGCGGTGGCGCCCTTGAGCGCCATGGTCAGTTCCTTGCCGTCGATCTCCTTGAGGATCTCCTGGATGTCGGCGTTGCCCAGCATGACGATGTCCTCGAAGATGAACATGAGGTTGTTGACCTCGTTCGCGACGTCGTCGTCGATCTCGCGCATCTCGTCGAGGATCTCCTGCCACACCTCGCGGTCGATCTCGTTGAGGATCTCGGCGACCTGCTTCTTGCCGCCGAACTTGGTGTCGCGGGCCGAGATCTCGCCCTGCAGCTGGCTCGCGAGCACGGCCTCGACGGCCCTCATGGTCTCGTGGTTGGGCGCCTCGAGCACGGCCATGCGGTGGGCCACGTCGCCCTGCAGCTCCGCCGGCAGGCGCGCGAGGATCGGGCCGCTGGCCCGCGGGTCCATGTGGGCCAGCACCACCGCCACGGTCTGGGGGTGCTCGTTCTTCAGGTAGTTGGCGATGGTCAGCGAGTCCACGTTCTTCAGGTGCTCGAAGCTCTTGATCTCGCTGTAGCTCGTCACCCGCGAGAGCAGCGAGGTGGCCTTGCGGCTGCCGAAGCCGGCCTCGAGGATCTGCTTGGCGGTGTCCTCGTCGCCCATGGCCACCCCGGCGATGCGGCCGCTGATGGACACGAACTCCGCCAGGATCTGCTTCTTCTCCAGGAAGGAGATCTTGCCGACGGAGGCGATCGTGTGGGCCAGCTGCTCGACCATGGGCTCGGGGAGCTGGGCCATGACCTTGCCCCCCACCTTGGGGCCGAGGGCCATGAGGAAGACCGCCGCCTTGCGCATCGACTGGTCGCTCAACTCAGCCTCCCACCGCTTTGCGGGCGCCGTTGCCCAGGTCGATGTCGTGGATCCAGGCCTGGATCACCTCGGCCACGCGCTCGGGGTTCTCGGCGGCGTAGTCCTGGATCTCCGCCACCACCTGGTGGGTCATCTCGGGGATGCCGTCGAAGTGATCGAGCTCGGGCTCGGCCTCCGCCGCGGCCGCCGCCCCGGCGCGCCGCGCCCCAGGCCCG
>JACZKN010000517.1 GCA_014859985.1 Candidatus Krumholzibacteriia bacterium
CGCCGGCCAGCAGCAGCGGGTAGACCAGGACCAGGCCGCCGAACAGGCCTTCCCAGCGGCTGGGCCCGGGCCTGCTCGGCCGGGGCCAGGGTCAGCGCGGTCCCCGCCAGGGTGGCCGCGGCGCAGGCCAGCGCCCAGGCGCTGGCCACCACGACGGCAGGGCGGATCTGCGGGAGCTTCAAGGCGGTCTCCGGGGCCGGTCAGGGGTTGGACGCCGTGGCGCCGCAGGTTACCAGAGCCGGAAGGCGGCCGCCAGCGCCGGCCGGCGGCGGCGAATCCGGGTTTCGCGCCGTGCGGCCGCGGGTTATGATGCGCGCCGGCCCCGGCGGGCCCCGCGATTCCCACGTCCAATACCGAGGTACACCCGGTGCAGGAACACGCGCAGCACCTGATCGAGAAGATCCGCGACTCCATCATCGGCGACGAGCGCGCCCTGGACGGTCCCTACGGGCCGCGCCGCATGACCTACGCCGACTACACCGCCAGCGGCCGCAGCCTGCGCTTCATCGAGGACTTCATCCGCGACGAGGTGCTGCCCCTGTACGCCAACACCCACACCGAGACCTCGAGCACGGGGCTGCAGACCACGCGTTTCCGCGAGGACGCGCGGCGGGTGATCCTCGAGGCCTGCGGCGGCGGCGACCAGGACGTGGTGATCTTCGCCGGCGCCGGCGCGACCGGGGCCATCAACAAGCTGATCGAGATCCTCAACCTGCGCATCCCCAGCGACCTGGACCGGAAGTACGGGTTCAGCGGCGGCATCCCGGCCGACCAGCGGCCGGTGGTGTTCATCGGCCCCTACGAACACCACAGCAACGAGCTGCCCTGGCGCGAGTCCATCGCCCAGGTGGTGGTGATCGCCGAGGACCAGGACGGGCGCATCGACCAGGCCCACCTCGCCCGCGAACTGGCCGGCCACGCGGCCAGGCCCCTGAAGATCGGCAGCTTCTCGGCCGCCAGCAACGTCACCGGCATCGTCAGCGACACCCGCGGGATCACCCGGCTGCTGCACGACCACGGCGCCCTGGCCTTCTGGGACTTCGCCGCGGCGGCGCCCTACGTGGACGTGGAGATGAACCCTGCGGGAACCGAGGACGACGGGCTGACCGCCAAGGACGCGGTCTTCATCTCGCCCCACAAGTTCATCGGCGGGCCGCAGACGCCAGGCGTGCTGGTGGTCAAGAAGCGGCTGCTGACCAACCGCGTGCCCTCGGTGCCGGGCGGCGGTACCGTCAGCTACGTCGGACCCGACGACCACACCTACCTGGCCGACCCCGCCCACCGCGAGGAGGGCGGCACCCCGGCCATCGTCGAGGCGATCCGGGCCGGGCTGGTCTTCCACCTGAAGCAGGCCGTCGGCGCGGGCAGCATCGAGGACCTCGAGCGGCGCTTCGTCGAGCGCGCCATCGCGCGCTGGTCGCGCAACCCGAAGATCCGCATCCTGGGCAACCTGGACGCCCAGCGCCTGTCCATCGTCTCGTTCGTGATCGGCCACGGACGCGACCGCGTGCTGCACCACAACTTCGTCGTCGCCCTGCTGAACGACCTGTTCGGCATCCAGGCCCGCGGGGGCTGCTCCTGCGCCGGGCCCTACGGGCACCGCCTGCTGGGCATCGACCTGGCCCGCAGCCTGAAGTTCCACGAGGCGATCAACGCCGGCAGCGAGGGCATCAAGCCCGGCTGGGTGAGGGTGAACTTCAACTACTTCATCGCGGACGAGGTGTTCGGGTTCATCCTCGATGCGATCGACCTGCTGGCGGACCAGGGCTGGCGGCTGCTGCCCCACTACGACTTCTGCCCCGCCACCGGCATCTGGCGCCACCGGGCCGCGCGGCCGGGCTGCAGCCTGAGCCTGTTCGACGTCAGCTACGCCTCCGGCAAGATGCAGTACCGGTCGCGGCACCTGAGCGAGCCGGAGACCGCGTTCGCCGAGTACCTGGCCGAGGCGCGGCGGATCATCGCCTCGATGCCGGATCCGGCGGCCGCGGCGGCGCAGGGGCCGCCGCCCGGGCTGCCGGAGCAGCTGGAGCGGCTGCGCTGGTTCCCGCTGCCGGGGGAGGTCCTGGCAGGGGAGGACGCCGGCGGCGCCGCCGGGGGGCCGCGGCCGTGACGCGCGCGCTCTTGACCTTCGACATCGCCCCGCAGCCGGACGAGTCCACCTGCGGCCCGACCTGCCTGCACGCGGTCTACCGCTACTACGGCGACGACATCCCCCTGCCGCAGGTGGTGGCCGAGGTGCAGACCCTCGAGCAGGGCGGGACCCTCGCGGTGCTGATGGCCTGCCACGCCCTGGCCCGCGGCTACCGGGCGACGATCTACAGCTACAAGCTGCAGGTCTTCGACCCCACCTGGTTCGCTCCCGGAGGGCCCCCGGTGGCGGAGCGGCTGCGCGCCCAGCTCGAGCACAAGAAGGGTGCCCGCCTGCGGGCGGCGACCCGGGGCTACCTGGAGTTCCTCGAGCGGGGCGGGCAGCTGAAGATGGAGGACCTTAGCGCCGCGCTGCTGCGGCGCTACCTTAGGAAGGATGCGCCGGTCATCACCGGACTGTCGGCCACCTGGCTCTACCGCAGCGCGCGCGAGTTCGGGCCCGCCGCCGACTACGACGACGTGCGGGGCGAGCCCGCCGGGCATTTCGTGGTGCTGCACGGCTACGACGCCGAGGAGCGCACCGTGGCGGTCGCCGACCCGTTGGCGAGCAACCCCTGGACGGGCCGGCCGATGTACTCGGCGGGCATGGACCGCCTGGTCAGCGCCATCCTGCTGGGCGTGCTCACCGACGACGCGAACCTGCTGGTGGTCACGCCGGCCTGAAAGGACGCCCATGGCCCGGCCGATCCTCATCGTCGCCGACGACCCCGACCGCTGGCCGCTGGACGTGCCCGGGGTCGAACGGGTCACCGCCCGCGCCTACGTCGCGGAGGACCGGTACTCCACGCTGCGCAAGGCCGACGTCTACAACCTCTGCCGCTCCTACCGCTACCAGAGCCTGGGCTACTACGTGTCCCTGCTGGCGGCCGCCCGCGGCCACCGGCCGCTGCCCAGCATCCAGGCCGTGCAGGACCTCAAGTCCCAGACGATCCTGAAGATCGCCGCCGACGAGCTGCAGGACCTGATCGGCACGAGCCTGGCGCCCATCCAGTCCCGGGAGTTCGTCCTGAGCGTCTACTTCGGCCGGAACGTGGCCAAGCGCTACGACAAGCTGGCCGGCCGGCTGTTCACCATGTTCCCCGCCCCCCTGATGCGGGCCTTCTTCGCGGTGGCGGAGAAGAGCGGCAAGTGGAGCCTGATCGGCCTGAGGGCCATCGGCGGCAACGAGATCCCCGAGGAGCACCGGGAGTTCGTGGTGGAGGCGGCCCAGGAGTTCTTCGCCGGCCGCCGGCCCCGGGGCGACAGGCGCACCGGCGGCCGCTACGACCTGGCGATCCTGGTCGATCCGGCCGAGGCCGAGCCGCCGTCCAACGAGCGTGCCCTGCGCCGCTTCGTGCGCGCGGCCGAGGCCGCCGGCTTCAACACGGAGTTCATCACCCGCGAGGACTTCGCCCGCCTGCCCGCCTTCGACGCCCTGTTCATCCGCGAGACCACCAGCGTCAACCACCACACCTTCCGCTTCGCCCGCCGCGCCGTGGCCGAGGGCCTGATCGCCGTCGACGACCCCGACTCGATCCTCAAGTGCACCAACAAGGTCTTCCTGGCCGAACTGCTGGTCCGCCACGGCGTGCCGGCGCCCCGCACGCTGATCGTGCACCGGGACAACCGCGACACGATCGCGGCCGAGCTGGGCCTGCCGGTGATCCTCAAGCAGCCCGACGGTTCCTTCTCCCAGGGCGTGGTCAAGGCGGAGGACGAGGCCGCGCTGAAGCAGGCCGTCGCCCAGCTGCTGGAGAAGTCCGACCTGATCATCGCCCAGGAGTACCTGCCGACGGAGTACGACTGGCGCATCGGCGTCTTCGACCGCCAGCCCATCTTCGCCTGCCGCTACTGGATGGCCAAGGGCCACTGGCAGATCCTCAAGCGCGACGGCGAGGGGGTCAAGCAGGCCGAGGGCGGCGTGACCGCGGTGCCGGTGGAACACGCGCCCGCCGAGGTGGTCCGCACCGCGCTGAAGGCCGCCAACCTGATCGGCGACGGCCTCTACGGGGTCGACCTCAAGCAGGTGGGCAAGCAGGTCTACGTGATCGAGGTCAACGACAACCCGAACATCGACGCGGGCTTCGAGGACAAGATCGACGGCGACGAGCTCTACGGACGGTTCATGCGCGTGCTGATGCGGCGGGTGGAACGGCGCAAGGAGGGCGTCAGCTGATGGCCGCCGCCCGACACAGGCGCCCCCTGCACCTCTTCGCTGGCTTCGGCGTCGAGCTCGAGTACATGATCGTCGACGCGCAGACGCTGGACGTGCGGCCCCTGGCGGACCGCGTCCTGGTCGACGCGCGCGGTCGCGTGCAGGACGACCTGGAGCACGGCGCCCTGGGCTGGTCCAACGAGCTGGTCATGCACGTGATCGAGCTCAAGACCAACGGTCCGGCGCCGGGGCTGGCCGGCCTGGCCGCGCGTTTCGCCGAGGGCGTGGCGCAGGTCGAGGAGCGCCTGGCGCCCCTGGGCGCCCGGCTCCTGGGCACGGCCATGCACCCGTGGATGGACCCGCACGCCGAGACCGTGCTGTGGCCCCACGGCAGCAGCACCATCTACCGGACCTACGACCGCATCTTCGACTGCCGCGGCCACGGCTGGTCCAACCTGCAGAGCGTCCATCTGAACCTGCCGTTCGCCGACGACGGGGAGTTCGCCCGCCTGCACGCGGCCGTCCGCCTGGTGCTGCCCCTGCTGCCGGGGCTGGCGGCCAGCTCGCCCCTGGTCGAGGGCCGGACCACCGGCCTGGCCGACAACCGCCTCGACTTCTACCGGCGCAACCAGCGGCGCGTGCCGGAACTGGCCGGGCGGATCGTGCCGGAGCGGGTGTACAGCCGGGCCGACTACGAGCGGGAGATCCTCGAGCGCAGCTACCGGGCCATCGCGCCCCACGATCCGGACGGCGTCCTGCAGCACGAGTGGCTCAATTCCCGCGGCGCGATCGCCCGCTTCGACCGCGGCGCCATCGAGATCCGGCTGCTGGACCTGCAGGAATGCCCCTTGGCCGACCTGGCGGTCGCGGCGCTGGTCGTGGCGGTGATCCGCGCCCTGTGCGAGGAACGCTGGGTACCGCTGGCCCGGCAGCAGGCGCTGGACGTGGACCCCCTGGCCGAGCTGCTGCTCGTGGGCATCGGGTCGGCCGAGCGCGCCGAGGTGACCGATCCCGGGCATCTGGCCTGCCTGGGCCTGGACGCTCCGACGGAGGTGGGCGCGGTCTGGCGGGCGCTGCGCGACCGCGTGGGGCAGGACCTGCCGCCCGAATGCCAGGGCCCGCTGGACCGGATTCTCGGCGCGGGTC
>JACZKN010000518.1 GCA_014859985.1 Candidatus Krumholzibacteriia bacterium
CTACGGGCTGGTGCTGGCCGCCCTCGCGTTGTGGTCGCGGCTGCCGCGGGCGCGGGTCGCGGCCGGGGTGCTGGCGGCGCTGGCCGTGGTCCAGGCGGTCGACCTCGTCCCGGTGCTGGGTCAGCGGTCCGCCTACGCCGCCAAGCAGTGGAGCGGCCGGCTGCGGTCGCCCGAGTGGGACCGCGCCCTGGCCGGGGCCGACGCCCTGTGGACCTACCCGCCGCACATGAAGCACACCTGCGTGGAGTCCGATTTCGTGGATCTCTGCGACCTGGCCCTGCGCCACGGAGTGCCCACCTCGGCCGGGTATTCGGCGCGCCTGTTCCAGAGCAGCCGCGAGAGCGGCGTCGAGCACCTGCAGGCCCTGCTGAAGCTGCGACCGGACCCGCGGAGCGTGGTGGTGCTGCGCCGCTCGTACTTCGCCGCCAGCTACCCCGCCTTGCGGGACCGCTACGTCTGCACCGATCTCGACGGGTTCCCCGTGTGCTTCGCCCGGGATGGCGGCTACCGCCCCGAGCGCGCGTACGAGGTCCACACGACCGGCCTGGCCGGGATCCTGGCCCGCAGCGGCGGCGCCATGGTGGTGCTGGCAGCCAAGGGCGACGCGGTGTCGCGCCTGGACCCGGGTGACCGGGACGAACTGGCCCGCCGCGGTGCGGCGATCGGGGCCCTGGCGCCGGGCGGCGCCTACGTGGCGATCCTGGCCGGAGGCGCGGTGCTGTTCGAGCAGATGGACCCGGCCGTGCCGATCCGGGTGGACGGCGAGCGCGGGCAGGGATTCGGTCCGGTCCGTCTGGCCCACGACCTGGCGATCGGCTCGGGCGGCGCTGCCGACCACGAGCCGGCCTTCCTGGAGTTGGACGGGCGCGAGGTCCTGTTCAACCTGGACGGCCTGAACTGGGCCGTCCTGGGCCCGGCGCAGGAGGTGCTCGCGGTCGGCGTGTGCGCGCGGCCCGACGGCGGCCCCCCTCTCGCCTACACCCTGCGGGCGCCCTAACCGCGTCGCGGTTTGCCGGTGGACGCCCCCGCGGGGGTGGGCGATAATGCCACTTCGACACCGCCCGCGGACCGGTCACCGGAGGCTCCCCGTTTGCAGAACCTCGTCTCGCTGTTCGGCATCTTCGTGCTGCTGCTCCTGGCCTGGGCCCTGAGCAACAACCGCCGCCTCTTCCCCTGGCGCACGGCCCTGTGGGGCCTGGGCCTGCAGGCCGTGCTGGCGGTGCTGCTGCTGCGCACGCCGTGGGGCCAGGCGGTGTTCGCCGGGGCGCGCAACTTCGTCACCCGGCTGCTGGGGTTCACCGACGCCGGCGCCTCCTTCCTGTGGGGCAACCTCTACCGCACCAGTGAGGACCTGGTGCAGCACCTGGACCCCGCCCGGGGCCACATCCAGGTCACCGATTCGGCCACCGGCGCCCTGGTGCCCATCGGCACGGTGTTCGTGATCCACATCCTGCCGACGATCATCTTCTTCTCCAGCCTGATGGCCCTGCTCTACCACCTGGGCGTCATGCAGCTGGTGATCCGCGGCATGGCCTGGGTGATGCGCAAAACCATGGGCACCAGCGGCAGCGAGAGCTTCTCCTGCGCCGCCAACGTGTTCGTGGGCCAGACCGAGGCGCCCCTGGTGATCCGCCCCTACCTGCCGACCATGACCAGGAGCGAGCTGATGGCCGTGATGGTGGGAGGCTTCGCCACCGTCGCGGGCGGCGTGATGGCCGCCTACGTGCGCTTCGGCATCGACGCCGGCCACCTGCTGGCCGCCAGCGTGATGTCCGCGCCGGCGGCCCTGGTCGTGGCCAAGATCATGTACCCGGAGACGGAGGACTCGCCCACCCGCGGCACCGTCACCCTGGCGGTGCCGCGCGAGTACGCCAACGTGCTGGACGCGGCGGCCGGCGGCGCGGGCGTGGGCCTGAAGCTGGCGGCCAACATCGGCGCCATGCTGCTGGCCTTCATCGCCCTGGTGGCGCTGGTCAACTACGGGTTGGGCTTCCTGGGCGTGTCCCTGCAGCAGATCTTCGGCTGGATCTTCTCGCCCCTGGCCTGGGTGATGGGCGTGCCCTGGAGCGAGGCCGCGGCGTTCGGCAACCTGCTGGGCACCAAGATCGCGGTCAACGAATTCGTGGGCTACATCGAGCTGGTCGCCGCCCGGGACGCGGGTGCGCTGTCGCCCCGCAGCGTGGTCATCGGGACCTACGCCCTGTGCGGCTTCGCCAACTTCTCCAGCATCGCCATCCAGATCGGCGGCATCGGCACCATCGTGCCCGGCCGGCGCGCTGACGTGGCGGCCCTGGGCCTGAAGGCCATGTTCGGCGGCGCCATCGCGTCGTGGCTGACCGCGACCATCGCCGGGGTGCTGATCGGGTCGGCGGCGTGAAAGCGGCGGGCGGCAGCGGGCGGCCCCCGGTCGTGGCCCAGTTCATCGAGACCATGAACGTCGGGGGAGCCGAGCACCTGGCCGTCACGGTCGCCAACGCCCTGGCCGGGCGCGGCTGCGCGTCGCACCTGATCGTGGCCACCGGGCCGGGCCCCCTGAGCGGGCGTATCGACCCCGCCGTGCGGGTCCACTACCTGGGTTTCGTGCGGGCCTCGGTGCGCAACCCCCTTGCCTTCGCCTGGTCGGTCAGCAAGGGCCTGCGCCGCCTGGGCGGCATCGTCCGCCAGGAAGGAATCGAGGTCGCGCAGACCCACCTGCCGGGGGCCAACTTCTGGGGCCTGGTGCTGGCCCTGCGCGGGGTCTGCGGCGTGGTGGCCACCGTGCACAACAACGAGGAGTTCCGCTACGGCGCGCACGACAACCGCGTCCTGCGGGCGGCCCGCCGCGCGGCCTACGGGCAGATCGTGCGGCGCTGCGGCGTGGTGGCGGTGTCGGCGGCGGTCAAGGAGAGCCTCGTGCGCCAGCTGCGCCTGGACGGGGCCCTGGCCGCGCGCATCGCCG
>JACZKN010000065.1 GCA_014859985.1 Candidatus Krumholzibacteriia bacterium
GCGGGGCGGCGGCCGCGCGGACCTCCGGCGGCAGCACCGGCTCCAGCTGGTCGATCACCGCGCCGAGGCGCGCGGCCAGGTCCTGGGCCCACAGGAAGATGGTTTCGCGCCAGGCCTCGGCGGCGTCGAACCACACCGCCAGGCAGGCCCGCACGCGGCCGCCCACGCACAGGGGCTCGAGCCACAGGGCGGCGTCGTCGTCGCGCGGCAGCAGCTGCTCCCGCTCCTCGGTCATGGCCTTGAGCATGGCCCCCAAAGGCGGCTGGGCGGCCAGGCCGCGGCGGGCAGCCGCGCCCGAGGCCCAAGCGTAGAGCATGCCCAGCGGCGCGGCGGTGCCGGGAGCGTCGGTCAGCGGGCCGCTGCTGCGCACCAGCCACAGCGCGGCCCCCTTTCCCCCGTAGGGAAAACGGCGCATCTCCTCCTGCCAGAAGCGGTCCGAATCCATGGCGAGAACTCCTCGGGTCGGTCACGGGTGGCGGTTCCGTCGGGGTGCGGGTGTCCCGACTCGCTTGTCTCCGGGCGGGGTTGCAGAAGTGGGGCCACCGGCAGGTGGGACACGGGATCCGGGCAGCGGGGGGCCAAGGTCTTGCTGTGCCTCGGGATCCGGCAGAGGAGCTGGCCGCCGGCCGCGTCCCGCCCCTCGGGTCGTGGGACAGCGGGGGCCGCCGTGCCCGGGACACTCAGCGCCAGCGGGCCTTCAGGGCGCCGAAGCTGGCCACGGCCGCGGGCAGGGCCGGGACCAGCGCCGTCGCCGGACCGATCACCGCGAAGTCCCAGACGCCCAGGCAATGCCACTCGGGATCGTAGTCGGCGAAGGACAGCCGCGTGCCTTCACGGGAGGGGACGACCGCCGTGGGCGACCAGGACAGGAACGCCAGCCCGTCCAGCTCGCCGCCCGCAGCGGGCGCTCCGGCCAGCAGGAGCGCAGGGCGAGGGCCGCGCCCCGCACCGTCAGCGGCAGCTCGTGATTGCGGTGTAGGCGCCCATGGTCTCCTTCGGCCGCCGCGGTTCAGAACGGCAGGCTCACCTTGCGCTCGCCCCGGGCCACCTCGCCGATGCGCACGGCGTCGGTCAAGGCGCCCAGGTCCAGGTCCGGCGGGGCCATCACCACCAGGCCGATGCCCATGTTGAAGACCCGGTGCAGCTCGACCGGCTCCACCGCGCCCCGCGCGGCGATCAAGGAGAAGATGGGCGGCACCGCCCAGGCCGACGGGTCCACGTGGACGCACAGGCCGTCCGGCACCACCCGCGGGATGTTGTCGTAGAAGCCGCCGCCGGTGATGTGGGCCAGGCCGTGGACCGCGCCCCGGCCGTGGGCCTGCCACACGGCGCGCAGGTCGGGCAGGTAGCTGCGGTGCACCGCCAGCAGGGCCTCGCCGACGCTGGCGCCCCCCAGTTCGGCCGGCCGGTCGTGCACCGTGAAGCCGGCGGCCTCCAGCAGCACCTTGCGGGCCAGGGAGTAGCCGTTGGTGTGCAGCCCGGTCGAGGGCAGGCCCCACACGGCGTCGCCGGCCGTGATGCGTGAGCCGTCGATCACGTGCTCCGGCAGGACCCGGCCCACGATGGTGCCGGCCAGGTCGAACTCGCCGGCCGCGTAGACCCCGGGCATCTCGGCGGTCTCGCCGCCCAGCAGGGCGCAGCCGGCCTGGCGGCAGCCCCGGGCGAAGCCATCGAGCACCGCCGGCAGGACGTCCTCGTCCAGACGGCCGGTGGCGAAATAGTCCAGGAAGAACAGGGGCTCGGCGCCCTGCACCAGGATGTCGTCCACGCAGTGGTTGACCAGGTCCTCGCCCACGGTGTCGTAGCGGCCGCACAGGCGGGCGATCATCACCTTGGTGCCGACGCCGTCGACCGAGGCCACCAGGAGCGGCTCGCCCGGGGCCGGCTGGAAGAGGCCGCCGAAGGCCCCCACGTCGTTGCGCACGCGCGCGTCCCAGGTGGACTTGACCGCGTCCTTGGCCCGGGCCAGGGCCCGGGCGGCCGCGTCGATGTTCACGCCGCTGTCCGCGTACTTCATGGTCACCTCGTGGGCGGCAGGGGGCCGGCGGGCGCTGCGCAAACGCCGCGGCGGCCGCGGAAGGCGGCCGCCGGACCGATGATAAGCGCCGAATCGCCGGCGTTCAAGCGTCGGCGGCGCCCGTGGGCTTCAGCGCGTGCAGGGCGAGGCGCCGGTTCAGGGCGTCGAGCACGGCGAAGACGATGGCCTGCTGGCGGTTGTGGCCGGCGCCGCAGGTGCCGAAGAGGGTCTCGCTGCGGCGACCCTCCACCAGGTCGACCGCCACCAGCACCACGGCGTTGCCGCCCATCGACTCGGTGCGGATCTCGTTCAGGTGCAGCAGCACCGGATCGGCCAGCAGCTCGCCCACGGCCGCCAGGGCGGCCTCGGCCACGGCGACCACGTCGCTGCCCGCGTGGTTGGGCACCTCGCGGGTGCCCAGGGCCACCAGGTCGCCGGCCTGCAGGCGCACCTCGGCGCGCACCAGGGTCTCGGAGGTCATCACGCCGACGCCCGCGCACTGCAGGCGGGGCGCCAGGTCCTCGGCCACGAGGACGGCGGGGGTGGGCGCTGCGGCCAAGGACGCCTTTGATGAGGACGCCGTCGCTGAAGACGCCGGCTCCGGTCCCCGCGCCGCAGGCCTGTCCGCCGGAGCCGCACCCGGGGCCGATCCGCCGGGGGCCCGGGTCAGGGCCTCGAAGTCCACCTCGGCAAGCGGCCCGGCCAACCCGGGCACCGGCAGGACTTCATCCTCGGTCTCCGCGCCGGCCGGCAGCTCGTCGACCATCTGCACGACGCCGATCTTCTTGTAGTAGACGTCCAGCCCGAGGCGGGCCTTCAGCAGGCCCTCCACGTCGCGCACGATGTGGCGGGGTTCGCGCTCCATCCCGGCCACCACGTGGACGCCGGAGATCGCGCCGTCGCCGTCCAGGTCGATCTTGCATTCGCGCACGCCGTTGATGCGCCGGAGCCAACGCTCGGCGTCTTCGACCCAGGCGTCCCGCTCTGTCGTGTCCCACTCCAACTCGTTATCCCCCAAACGGATATGCTCTCGCGGCCGAGGACCGCGCGGAATTCCGGCGCCAGGATCGCGCGAAACCCGATCTTACCACAGCGCAACTGATCCCACAAGATGATTGTCCGGGTGCCGGGGCCGCGCCCGGGGCGTTTCAGGGCGTCATCATGGCCAGCAGTTCGGCCAGGCGCGCGGCGTAGCGGGTCTCGTCCGCTCCCAGCAGGCCCTCGACGCTGAAACCCTCGGGGCAGAAGCTGGCGGTCACGGTGCCGTCGAGCATGGCCGCGCGGAAGGGGGTGTCGCCGTCCGTGCGGTCGGCGCCCGCCAGGGCCAGGCTGCGCATGAAGCCGCCGGCGAAGCTGTCGCCGGCGCCGGTGGGGTCGACCACGTCGTCGAGGATCACGGCCGGCACCGCCAGCACGCCCTCGGGCCCGAACCAGAGGGCCCCGTGCTCGCCCTTCTTGACCACGACGCGCCGGGGACCCAGGTCGGCGATGGCCCGGGCGGCGCGGGCCAGGCTCCGCTCGCCGGTCAGCTGGCGGGCCTCGCCGTCGTTGACCAGCAGCACGTCGACGCGGGCCAGCACCGCCAGCAGCTGCGGGCGCGTGGTCCCGATCCAGAGGTTCATGGTGTCCAGGGCCACCAAGCGGGGACCGGCCATCGCCTCGAGCACCTGCAGCTGCAGGGCGGGGTGGATGTTGGCCAGGAAGAGGTACTCGCTGTCCCGCCAGGCGGCGGGGATCTCCGGCCGGAAGTCGGCGAACACGCCCAGGTCCGTGCGCAGGGTATCCCGTTCGATCATGTCGGCGTGGTAGCGGCCCGACCAGTGGAACGAGGGGCCGGCCGCCCGCACGATGCCTGCCGTGTCGGCCCCGCGCGAGGCGAGCAGGTCCAGGTCCGCCTGGCGGAAGTCGTCCCCCACCACGCCCACGCAGCGCACCGGCACCCGGCCCAGCGCCGCCAGGGCGAAGTAGCTGGCGCTGCCGCCGAGCTGGCGCTCCCGCCGCTCCCGCACCGTCTCGACCGTGTCGTAGGCCACCGAGCCGACCACCAGGATGCTCATCAGTCCCTTTTCTCCATCTCCGCGGGGGCCTCGACGCCCAGCATGTCCAGCACCAGCCGCAGCACGTGGCGCGTCGCCAGGCTCAGGTGCAGCTGGGCCAGGCGGCGGTCGGGCGCCTGGTCGAGGATCTTCTTGCACTGGTTGTAGAACTGGTTGTAGAGGCCGGCGATCTCGTCCACGTAGCCGGTCAGGCGGTGGGGCTCGCGGGCCTGGGCCGCCGAGACGATGACCTGGGGCAGGCGGATCAGCTCGCGCACCAGGTTCCATTCGGCCTCGTGCTCCAGGTGGGCCAGGCTCTGGGCGGTGGGTTCGCCCGGGTCGATGCCCGCGTCCAGGGCCTTGGCCAGCAGGGAACAGATGCGCGCGTGGGCGTACTTGACCTTCATCACCGGGTTCTCGTCCGACTGCTGCTTGGCCAGGTCGAGGTCGAAATCCAGGTGGCTGTTGGGCTTGCGGGTCAGGAAGATGTACTTGGCGACGTCGGCGCCCACCTCGTCGATCAGCGCGTCCATGGTCACGAACTGGCCCCGCCGCTTGGACATCTGGATGTTGCGGCCGCCCTCGAGGAACGTCACGTGCTGCAGGATCTGCACCTCGAGCCAGGCGCGGCCGACGCCCAGGGCCTCCATGGCGCCCTGCATGCGCGGGATGTAGCCGTGGTGGTCCGGGCCCCAGAAGTCGATGGCGTACTCGAAGCCGCGCTGGTGCTTGTGGTAGTGGTAGGCGATGTCCGCCAGGAAATAGGTGGGCACGCCGTCGGCGCGCACCAGCACGCGGTCCTTCTCGTCGCCGTGCGTGGTCGACTTGAACCAGACCGCGCCCTCCTGCTCGTAGGTCGCGCCCATCTTCTTCAGCTTGTCCAGCGCCCGCTCGACCCGCTTGGACTCGTGCAGCTCGGACTCGAAGTACCAGGTCTCGAAGCGCAGGCCGAAGCGGCGGCAGGTCTCCCGCTGCCAGCTGAGGATCTTCATCAGCGCGTACTTGGCGAAGCAGCGGATCGACTCCTGCTCCGGCAGCTTGCGCCAGTCCTCGGCGTTGCCCTCGGGCGCGCGCACCCGCTGGAAGCTCTCGTCGTCGAAGGCGGTGGTGGCCCGCTTGATGACCGTGGTGTCGCGCTCCTGCAGCTCGGCGGCCATGATCTCCAGGTACCGGCCCTGGTAGCCGCCCTCCGGGAACGCGACCGGCTCGCCCACCAGCTGCAGGTAGTTGGCCCTGAGCGACGCGCCCAGCAGTTCGACCTGCCGGCCCGCGTCGTTGACGTAGTACTCGGCGTGGGCGTCGTAGCCGATGGCGTCGAGCAGGCGCACCAGGGTCATGCCGAAGGCGCCCGCGCGCGCCGAGACCACGTTCAGCGGCCCGGTGGGGTTGGCGCTGATGAACTCCACGTTGATGCGCCTGTTGCCGCCGGTCCGGATGTCCCGGAGCGCGCCGTCGGGCCGCCACACGTCCAGCAGCAGCCTGATCTGGTGGGGCCGCGCGATGCGGAAATTGATGAACCCGGGGCCGGCGATCTCCACCGACTCGATGATCTCCCGCGGCAGCTCGACGCGGGCGGCGATCTCGCCGGCCAGCTCCCGCGGCTTGCGGCCCAGGCGCCCGCCGAGCACCAGGGCCAGGTTGGTGCTCAGGTCCCCGTGGCTGCGGTCGCGCGGCTTCTCCAGGAGGATCTCCAGGTCCTCCTCGTAGACGCCGTAGGTCTCCAGGGCCGCCAGGAGCCCCTTGCGCAGGATGTCCTCGACCATGGTGCTGCTAACCCCGTTCCGCGCCGCCGGGGCCGGCGGCCGTCGTGAAGTTCAGGTCCGGGTGGCGTCCGGCCGCGCCGTGGCCGGCGAACCAGCCCGGCTCCAGGTCCAGCCGCGGCGCGTCGCCCCACAGGCGCTCGAGCTGGAAGTACTCGCGGGTGCGCTGGTGGAAGACGTGGACCACGACGTCGAAGAAATCCAGCAGCGCCCAGCTGCCGTCGTCCAGGCCCTCCTGGCCGCGGGCCTTCTGGCCGTCGTCCAGCTGGGAGTCGCGCACCCACTTCGCCAGGGCCCGCACCTGGGTGTCCGAGTGCCCGGAGGCGATGACGAAGAAGTCGCAGACGTCCGAGCGGCCGCGCAGGTCCAGGACCACCACCTCGGCGGCCGCCTTCTCCAGCAGGCGCCAGGCGACGCGTTCGGCCAGCAGCCAGGCCGGCGAGGTGTCGGGCATCACGGTCGCGGGCTGCGCCGGGGGCGGTCCGGCGGCGACGGGCGTGGGGTCGGTGGTTCCGGTCATTGCCATCCAGACGGTCAGTTGAGGCGGTTGATGACGTACTCGACGGACACCGCGAGCAGGTCCTTCTGGGGGCCCGAGGCCAGGGGGCCGAGGGCGGCCTTGGCCTCCTCGCCGTACGCGCGGGCCCGGGCGAAAGCATAGTCCACGCCGCCGTGGTCGGTGACGAAGGCGCGCACCTCCGGCCAGCAGGCCGCGCGGGCGGGTCGCCGAACTGGCCGCGATCAGGGGCAGGGTGATCCGCCCCTCCTCCCAGTCCTGGCCGGTGGGCTTGCCCAGGCGCCGCTCGTCCCCGAGGTAGTCGAAGATGTCGTCGGTGATCTGGAAGACCAGGCCGGTGCGGTTGCCGAAGGCCCC
>JACZKN010000519.1 GCA_014859985.1 Candidatus Krumholzibacteriia bacterium
CGCGGAGAGTTGCCGGGGGGTCATGCGGGATTGGGAGGAAGATGAGGGTCGGGTGGCATACTAGGCGGCACGGCGCACGTGGGATCGCCTGTGCGCTGTCGATCGTCGGGTTCCTTGCCGTCGGCACCGGGCCTGCCGCCCTGCGCGCCGGCGAGTGTGTCGATGCCACCAACCCCAGGGCGATCATCGCCGCCGCGACGGCCGCCCACCCGGACAGCCTCCCGTGGGAATCCCGCTACATCCTGGCCTGCTGCAAGCACCCCCTCGACGGCGTCGCCTGGCGCGCACCCCGGCATCTACCATCTTGGCGGCTCCTGCGCAACACGCGCCGGGAGATGCGGGACCTGGGGCGCAACCGCGAGCTGGTCGCAGCCCTGGAACAGGTCGCCCGCTCCCGTGACCCGGTCGTCCGCAACAGCGCCTGTACGGCTCTCGCCCTGTACGGCCGCTCGGCCTACTGCGACAGCATCCACACCCGGCTGATCGGCGAGGAGCAGTACGTGCTGCTGCTGGCGTTCGTCGGCCACAGCGGCGCCGACGAGGCGGCGATCTCGGCATACCCGCGCGCGGACAATCCCGCCGTGGTCCTCGACGCGGTCTACTACGCCGGGACCACGGCGGCGGCCGCGTTTATCGTACGGGTCGCGGCCGATCCTGCGAACCCGGTCCTGCAGGAGCGGGCGCGGTGGATGATGGAGCATCCGATGCCTGTGGAAGCGGCCTGGGAGCTGTGAGATCGGTTGCCGGCAGCGAAAAAACCGCTTGCGGCCCTTGACATTACCACTATATTTCGCTATATTTTCGCCATCGACCTTCCTCCCGGAAATCGAGACCCGCCATGCTCACCGCCTTCGTCCCCGGCCGCCCGGCCCGCGAGGCCGATGCCGCCTTGAAGTCCGCTTCCAGCGCCGAGGAAACCGCCCGCAAGTGCGCGGTGCTGTGGTTCGGCGAGATCCTCGCGCGCGGGCTGTACCGCGAGTTGGGGTACTCCTCCATGCCGCAGTATGCCCGCGCCGAACTCGGCTATTCCGAGACGCGCATCGGCGATTTCATGCGCCTGGTGCGCAAACTGGAGCAGCTGCCGGCGGTGAAGGAAGCCCTGCCCGAAATCGGCTACACCAAGATCCGCGAAATTGTCCAGGTCGCCTCGCCGCGCACGGAGGCGACGTGGGTCGAGGCGGCCCGCAACTCGACGCGGGCGCAGCTGGAGCAGAAGGTCAAGCGCGTCAAGACCCGGGCGGCGGCCAAGCCTGCGGCCGTGCTGTTCGCACCCCCGGCCGATGAACCGGTGCTGGCTGCGGAAGTCCCGGTCCGCGTCGCGGTGGAGTTCACCCCCGAGCAGCACGCCCGTTGGGAAGCGCTGTGGGAGCAAGTGCAGAAGCGCGGGGCGACCGGCGACCGGGCCGAGATGCTGCTGGAGGCGTTGCAATGTCTGGTCTTAAGTAATGACACCACAATAAGTAACGAAGATTCTTTCCCCCGGGGGAAGTCGGATCCAAGCATCCACATTCATGTCCACCAATGCCCCGACTGCGGCCAAGTCGAGGCGAACGGCCGTCCCCTGGGCCGCGCCGACACCGCCCGCATCCAATGCGACGCCGTAGTCAGCGCCCCCGGCAAACGTGCCGCGGCCACGATCCCACCCCGCACCCGCCGCGAAGTCCTGGCCCGCGATCGCCACCGCTGCCAGGCGCCCGGGTGCGGGCGCACGCGCTTCCTGGAGGTCCACCACAAGAGACCGCGGGCCCGTGGCGGCACCCACGAGCCCGCGAACCTGGTCACTCTCTGCGCGTCCTGCCACCGCCTCTGGCACGAGCGGCGGTGAGCGCCCGCCTAGTACGACATCGAATCCAGCTCCACCTTGCCCCGGAACACCCGGTAGATGTGGAACGTGTAGCCCAGGACCAGGGGCATGCCGATGCCCGCGAGGATCAGCATGGTGCGCAGGGTGAGCTGGGAGCTGGCCGCGTTGTACGCCGTCAGGCTGGTGCCCGAGGGGCCGTTGCCGTGCATCAGCTCCGGGAACATGCCGATGCCCAGCAGCAACAGCAGCAGGAAGATGGACGCGGACGAGGACAGGAAGGCCGCCATCTCGCGACCCCGGTGCATCTCCCTGGGGATGTTGGCGATCGCGAGCATGCTCGCCACCGGCACCGCGAACAGCCAGGGCGCGGCGCGGAAGGGCTCGGCCAGACGGGGCACGTAGAGCAGGGTGGCGAACGTGGTGATGCCGTACATCACCACGAAGAACACGATGCAGGGCCGCACCCAGCCGCGCACGCGGGCGTTCAGCTCGCCGTCCGTCTTCATCACCAGGTAGATGGCCCCGTGCATCATGAACATGGCCACCACGGTGATGCCCGTCAGCACGGCGTAGGGATGCAGCTGCGCGAGCAGGTCGCCGCGGTAGCGGAAGTCCGGGCCGATGGGCACGCCCCAGGCCACGTTGCCCATGGCCACGCCGATCAGGAACGACGCCAGCACGCTCGAGACGCAGAACGCCCCGTCCCAGAAGGTGCGCCAGCGGGCCGCCGCGCGCAGGCTGCGCACGTGGATCGACACGCCCCGGAAGATCAGCATGAACAGCAGCAGGATGAACGCCAGGTAGAAGCCGCTGAAGGCCGTGGCGTAGACGTGGGGGAAGGCCGCGAACAGGGCGCCGCCGCCGGTGACCAGCCACACCTGGTTGCCGTCCCAGAACGGGCCGATGGCGTTGAAGAACACCCGGCGGTTGTGGTCGCCCGGGGCCAGCAGGTGCAGGGCGCCCACGCCCAGGTCGAAGCCGTCGAGGATGGCGTAGCCGGTCAGCAGCACGCCCACGATCAGGTACCAGACCACGTTCAGCCAGCTGCCGTCCATCACGCCTCCCTGCGCAGGTGGCTGAGGTCCTCCTCGAGGGGACCCTTGCGCACCTTCTGGTCCAGCAGCACCAGGAACACCACGAACAGCGCCAGGTAGATGATCGTAAAGAGGATCAGCGAGAACAGCACCTGGCCCGGGGTCAGAGTGTCGCTGACCGCGTCGCTGGTGCGCATCAGGCCCTGCACGATCCAGGGCTGGCGGCCGATCTCGGCGGCGGCCCAGCCCAGCTGGTTCGCGAGCTGCGGCAGCAGCACGGCCAGCACGTACACCCACAGGAGCTTCCGCGAGCGGAAGAGCGTGCCCCGCCAGGCCAGCAGGCCCCCGCCCCAGGCCAGGGCGATCAGCGCCATGCCGATGGCCACCATCAGGTGGTAGAGCTGGAACACGGTCTGCACCGGCGGCCGCTCGTCGACCGGGATGTCGTCCAGCCCGGTGACCACCGTGGAAGGGTCACCGCCGATCAGCGTGCTCAGCAGGCCGGGGATGCGGATGCCGTGGACGGTCCGGTTCTCCTCGTCGACCCAACCCAGGACGGTCAGCTCGGCGTTGGCGCCCGACTCGTAGATGCCCTCGAAGGCCGCCAGCTTGGCCGGCTGGTACTCGGCCACGGTGACGGCGCTGCCGTGCCCGCTGACCAGCTGGGCCACCGACGCCACCATGGCGATGACCAGGCCGATGCGGATGGAGGTCTTGGCGAAGTCCTCGTGCTGCCGCTTGAGCAGGTACCAGGCCCCGGCCGAGACCACGAAGAGCGCGCCGGCCTGCCAGCAGCCCATCAGGGTGTGGCCCAGGCGGTCCAGGCTCGAGGGGTTCAGCACCATGCCCCAGAAGCTGGTGATCTCGGCCCGCGGGCCCACCGGCGTGTCGACGATGTGGTAGGCGGTCGGCGTCTGCATCCAGCTGTTGGCCACCACGATCCACACGGCGCTGAAGTGGGCGCCCAGGCAGACCATCACCGTGGCGAAGAAGTGCATCCCCCGGCTGACCTTGTCCCAGCCGAAGAGCAGGATCGCCAGGAAACCCGACTCCAGGAAGAAGGCGAAGATGCCCTCGGCCGCCAGCGGGCCGCCGAACACGTCGCCGACGAAGCGCGAGTAGCGGGCCCAGTTGGTGCCGAACTCGAACTCCATGACGATGCCCGTGCCCACGCCGAAGGCGAAGATCAGCCCGAAGATGCGCACCCAGAAGCGCGTCAGCTGGTGGTACAGGGGATTGCCCGTGCGCAGGTACAGGCCCTCCATCACCACCAGGGCGACGCCCAGGCCGATGCTCAGCGGCGGGTACAGGTAGTGGAAGCCGATGGTGACGGCGAACTGGATGCGGGACAGCAGCACCAGGTCCATGGGGCGAGCCTCCGCCGCCGGCGCCGCGCCTGCCGGACGCGCGGCCGGGGCCGCCCCAATGCATAACCGATCCCGCCGCGATGTAAAGCGAGGAAATCGAACCGGAAAGCCCAGCTTCAGGCCGGGGTTTGGGCCGCCGCGGCCAGCAGACCCCGCGCCTCCTGCAGCATCGCCACGGTGGTCTCCCAGTCGACGCAGGCGTCGGTGACCGAGACGCCGTACCGCAGCTGCGACAGGTCCTCGGGGATGGGCTGGTTGCCGGCGCAGAGGTTGCTCTCGATCATCAGCCCGCGGATGGAGCGGTTGCCCGCCGCCACCTGGGCGATCACCTCGCGCAGGACCGCGGGCTGGCGCATATGGTCCTTCTCGCTGTTCGCGTGACTACAGTCGACCATGACCGCGCCCGAGAGCCGCGCCTGCTCCAGCTTGGCCGCGGTGGCGGCGACGTCGCCGGCCGAGTAGTTGGGCCGGCCTCCGCCGCCGCGCAGCACGATGTGCACGTGGGGGTTGCCGGTGGTGCGCACGATGCAGTTGCGCCCGTCGCGGTTGATGCCCAGGAAGCTGTGGGGCAGGCCCGCCGCCTTCATGGCGTCCAGCGCGATCTGCAGGTTGCCGTCGGTGCCGTTCTTGAAGCCCACCGGGAACGACAGCCCGCTGGCCATCTCCCGGTGCAGCTGCGACTCGGTGGTGCGGGCGCCGATGGCGCCCCAGGTGACCAGGTCGGCCAGGTACTCGGGGGTGATGGTGTCGAGCATCTCGCCCGCGACCGGCACGCCCGCCTTGTTGATCTCGCAGAGCAGCCGCCGGGCGATGCCCAGGCCCTTGCTGATCTCGTGGCTGCCGTTGAGGTCCGGGTCGTTGATCAGGCCCTTCCAGCCCACGGTGGTGCGCGGCTTCTCGAAGTACACGCGCATGACCAGGAAGAGCCGGTCCGTTACCTCGCGCGCCAGGACGGCCAGGCGGCGCGCATACTCGATGGCCGCCTCCGGGTCGTGGATCGAGCAGGGGCCGACCACCACCATCAGGCGCGGATCCTCGCCGCGCAGGATGGCCTTGACCGTGCCGCGGGAGGTGGTGACGAACTGCGCCGTCTCGGCGGTCAAAGGAAAGACCTGCCGCAGCTCCGCCGGCGCGATCAGCGGCGTCAGGCTCAGGATGTTCAGGTTGTCGGTGCGCATGCTCCGGATCCCTTCGGGCGTTGAGGCGCCGCCGCAGGTGGCGGGCGCGGCAGGACGGACGGGTTCGTCCCGTTATCGGCCGTCTTCCCCGGACAATCAGGAGTTTTTGCGTCTTTTCCGCAAGGGGAAGGGGCGGCGGCAGTTGTGCCGCCGCCCCCGGAAGGCGGAGAATCTACTTCAACATCACCATCTTGTGCTGGACGGCCTCGCCGCCCGCGGCCAGGCGGGCGAAGTACACGCCGCTGCCCACGCGCCGGCCGGCGTCGTCGGCGCCGTCCCAGACCACGGTGTGCTCGCCGGCGGTCAGGGCGCCCACGGCCAGGCGCCGCACCAGGCGGCCCTGCACGTCGTAGACCGCCAGGACGGCCGGGCCGTCGCGGTCCACGGCAAACGTGATCCTGGTCAGGGGGTTGAAGGGGTTGGGATGGTTGCCCAGGACCAGGCGCCGTGCCGGCACGTCGCCCGCGGCCGCGAGCCCGCTGGCCAGGCCCCAGATCTCCACGTCGTCGATGTTCCAGCCCGAATAGGTCCAGCTGCCGTCGGTCGGCCCGAGGGTCCAGCGCAGGTACACCGTGGCCTGGCCGTCGGCCACGGCGCTGATGTCGAACTCCACCTGGGTCCAGGCGGTGTCGGTGATCTCGCTGCCGTTGGTCCAGAGCGTCGTGAAGGTGACGCCGTCGTTGCTCACGCCGAACGAGGCCCGGTCGTAGGCCGGCTGCTCGACGTTGAGCCAGCGCTGGAACTTCACCGACACCGCGCCCAGGGCCGAGCAGTCGATGGCCGTGGTGGTCAGGTGCCGCTGCGGCAGGTTGTTGGTGTAGTCCCCGGCCAGGTTGTAGCCGTAGACGTTGGCGCCGGTGAACCCCGAGGTCGGGTCCGGCTCGCCGTAGGCCCCGCCGCCGCCGGTGGGCACGCCGAAGGCCCAACCCGTGTCCGTCGTCCAGCCCGGATCCTCGTCCAGGGTGAAGGCCAGCTGCAGCGAGGACACGCCCACGGTCAGGGCCAGATTGCGCGCGGTGGTGCCGTCGCCGTCGGTGAGGTTGGTGAAGGTGATCTCCCCGGCGTAGGCGCCGATGGGCAGGGCCGAGGCTGCCGCGTTGAGGACGGCTTCAACCGCGGCCGAAGCGCCGGCCGCGAGGGTCCCCGATCCGCCGACGGTCACGTCCAGCCAGGCCACGTCCACCGACACCGCGTAGTCGACGGCGTAGGCGCTGTTGTTGGTCACGGTCCACTCGTGCCCGGCCGGCACGAAGGGTCCGCCCGCGTCGCCGGCGGCCGCGAAGTTGCCGCCCGCCACCTGCAGGCCGGTGGCCCAGGGCGCGAAGGTGTCCGTGGTCACGGCCCCGGTGCCCAGGGGATCGAGGTAGCTGCTGATCGAGTTCCAGGACAGGAAGAAGCGCCCGTACCAGTCGGATTCGTCGTTGCCGCAGGCGGCGTAGCCGCCGTGGAGCTGGCCGATCACCCGGTGGTTCTGGTCGAACAGCGGCGAGCCGGACGAGCCGGGCTCGGTGGTGCCCAGGTCCCAGTCGATGACCCGGACGTGGGTGCCGCCGCCGGGCACCGCCGTGCCCAGGTAGCTGGTGATCGTCGTCGCCTGGTACTCGAAGCTGATGCTCTTCTCGTCGGTGCTGGGGTGGTGGATGGCCACCGCCATGGTGGCGTCGGCGCCGCTGCGGTCCCAGCCGGCGAACGACACCTCGTGGGCCGGGTCGGTGGGATCGTCCATCAGCACCAGGGTGAAGTCGGACGTGGACGAGGCGGCCAGGAAGGTCGAGCCGGTCTGGAAGTCGGCCAGCGAACCGCCGCTCTGGGCGCCGCAGGTCGGGCTCTGGAAGTTCCAGTACACCACCAGCGAGGCGGCATTGCCGGCGTTGATGCCGCAGTGGTTGGCGGTCAGGAAGTAGGGCGTGCCGTCCTCGGCGGTGTTGTTGAGCATGGAGCCCGTGCAGAAGGTCGAGCCGCCGGTGGAGATCACGCCCACCGAGTTGATCTCCAGGCGCCAGTCGTCGCCTTCGGGGCAGACCACGTCGATGTTGCAGGTGCCCGCCTTCTCCGCCGAGTCGTCGGCCTGGGCCATTTCGTGAAGTTCGTCGAAGTAGCGGTAGCCCCGGTTGACCGACGTCAACTCCAGCTCGTAGTCGTGGCGCGACCCGGCCGGCAGCAGCAGCTCGACCACGATGTCGTCCGCGATCACCACCGGCGTCCACAACTCGCCGTGGACTTCATTGTCCCCTTCGGTGAAGACACGCACGCCGCGGGGGTCGTCGCCGCCCTTGGCGTCGGCCGGCGCGATGGTCAGCCGGGAGTTCTTGGGCAGTCGGTAGCCGGTGAAGCCCAGGTTCAGCGATGTCGCTCCCGGGGCGGTGATGCGCAGGCGCCACAGCAGCCAGCGGTCGCCCAGCGGCTCCCAGGTCCCGTCGGTCTCGGGGGTGATGCTCACCGCCTGGGGCAAGGCGAAGCGGGGGGCCAGGCCCTGGGCCTCACGCTCGGCGTCCTCGGCGCGGGCGGCGTCACGGTCCACCGGCTCTGCGGCCAGGGTCGGCACCCGGTCCAGGGCGCGCACCGTGAATCCGGCGGCCAGCGGGTCGGGGGCGGCGAAGGAGGCGGCCGCCGCCAGCAGGAGTGCGGCGGCGACGGCGACAGGGGTGACGAGGCGCATCGTGGGCATGGCGGCTCCTTGACGATATCCAGGGCGAACTCGGGGACGGCCGGCAAAGGCGGGACCGTCCGGCGGGCTGAGTCTCATTGTACCGCGGGCAGGCTCCTGTGACAATAACTCATTTCACGTCACAATATTACAATATCGCGAGAAATGTGGCGGGATGCCATCTTGTCTGGCAAATCCGTGATGGCCGCCGGGCCCATCCGGCCGGTCAGCGCCCGCCCCGGCCGGTCCGTCCCGACC
>JACZKN010000520.1 GCA_014859985.1 Candidatus Krumholzibacteriia bacterium
GTGGGCGGCCTGAACGTCGATGCCGGCAGGTCCGCGACGCTGGGCGGTGCGGTGGGCCCGATGCTGCGCTCGGGCCTGGTACTGGCCGGCGACGCCTCCGGCGAGGACGGCGTCCTGACCGCCGGCGAGATCGCCGTGCTCGACCTGGGCGGCACCGACTGGGTGGTGCTCTCGGCCTGCGAAAGCGGGGTCGGCACGACGACCGCGGGCGAAGGGGTGCTCGGCCTGCGCCGCGCCTTCCGCCTGGCCGGCGCCCGCAACCTGGTGCTCAGCCTGTGGCCGCTGGAGGACCAGGCCATCCGCGACTGGATGCTGGACCTGTACGCCGCCCACCTGACCGACCGGCTGGACCTGGTGCCTGCGGCCTGGCAGGCGGCGCGCCAGGTGCTGGACGCGCGCCGGGCCGCGGGCCTGGACACCCATCCCCACACCTGGGCCGCGTTCATCGCCTGCGGCGGGTAGCTTCCTCTTCCGTGTGAATCCGGTGATGCCCGTGCGCTTTCCCGCGCGCGGCGTGTTGTCGTGCATGAAGGGCGGGATCCGGCCGGCTGGGGGGAGGCGGGCCGGACCCGCCGGGAACAGGGGGAGAACCATGAAAAAGATCCTGTGGATGGCTACGGCGGGCGCCTTGGCGCTGGCGCTGGTGGCTGCCGGCGCCGCGTATCCGCCCGACGCGCTGGTGCGGGGGGTTGCAGCCGGGGGCGGCGCGCCGACGGCCGGAACCGGGGTGATCGCCGACGGCACCCTGGGCCAGCCCGGAGCGGTCGGGGTCTCGTCCGGCAGCGGCCGGGTGCTGCACAGCGGGTACTGGGTGCCGCTGCGCGCGGGGCTGTCCGCCGTGGAGATCCCGGAGGCGGAGGTGCTGACCACCGAGCTGCGGCCCAACGTGCCCAACCCGTTCAACCCCCGCACGACCATCGCCTTCGACCTGGCGGCGGCCTCGGCGGTGCGCCTGGAGATCTTCGACGTGCGCGGGCGGCTGGTCCGCAGCCTCGTCGACGAGGTCCTGCCCGCCGGCCGCCACGCCGCGGTCTGGGACGGGGCCGATGGAGGCGGCCGCCCCGCCGCGTCGGGACTCTACTTCTGCCGTCTGCGCGCGGACGACTACGAATCGGTCATGAAGATGACCATGATCAGGTAGCCCAGGAGGCATGGCGATGAACTTCCGCACGACGATCCTGCTGGCGACGGCGGCCTGCTGCTGCCTGGCGTACGGCGCGCTGGCCGCCGGCCCCGCGCTGATCAACTACCAGGGGATGCTGACCGACGATGCCGGGCGTCCGCTGGACGGGACCTACGACCTGACCTTCAAGCTCTGGGGCACCCCGGGCCCCATCGGCGTCGCGTTCTGGACCGAGGTGCACCCGGGGGTGGTGGTCCAGGACGGGTTGTTCAGCGTGATCCTGGGCAGCGTGACGCCGTTCACGCCGTTGGCGTTCAGCCAGTCGACCCGCTACCTGGGCATCACCGTGGGCAATGATCCCGAGCTGGTGCCGCGGCTGCGCCTGACCTCGGCACCCTGGGCCATGAATGCGGCGGCGGCCGATTCGGCAGCCAAGGCCGTCCAGGCGACTCACGCCGCCGTGGCCGACTCGGCCGGCACCACCGCCTTCGCCCTGCGCGCCTCGGTGGCCGACACGGCGCTGGTGGGCATCGGCGGCGGGGCGGACAGCGACTGGACCATCGCCGCGCCGGACATGTTCGCGGCCGTCAGCGGCAACGTGGGCATCGGCACCAGCGCGCCGGGACGCAAGCTGCAGGTGGGCAGCAACACGACCTCGGATTCCGAGGGCATGATCCGCCTGGGCTCCCGCTCGGGCACCAACGGCTCGAACCGGATCTGGGACATCGGCGTGCCGGAGACCGACGGCGACTCGGGCGGCATCGGCTACTCGTTCATCCTGGACGACACCCAGAACACGACGCCGGCCGAGCTGATGGTGAAGTTCGGCACCGGTCACGTAGGCATCGGCACCACCGCGCCGACGGCGCCCCTGCACGTGGTGCGGCCCATCGGCTCGACCGCGACCGAGACCATGCGCCTGCAGACCGACTTCGAGGTGGGCGGGTTCCCGCGCTCGACGACGATGACCTTCGAGGAAGGGTCCATCGACGTGACCAGCGCGATGCTGGCGACGGGCCTGAGCCTCAATCCGACCAGTGACCGGCCCGTGCGTATCGGCGGCGGCGGCGGCGACGTTATCATCGCCGCGGGGGGCGGCGACGTGGAGATCGCCGGCGGCGGGGGCGACCTGATTCTGGCCGCGGGCGGCGGCGACATCATCATCCCCGCCGGCGCCGGACGCATCGGCATCGGCACCGACTCGCCGCAGCGCGAGCTCGACGTGGCCGGCACGGTGCGGGTCTCGATCCTGGAGATCAGCGGGGCCGACCTGGCGGAGAAGTTCCCGGTCAGCGAGCAGGGCGAGCCGGGCACCGTGGTGGTGATCGACCCGGACAACGCCGGCTCGTTGCGACCGTCGCGGGGCAGCTACGACACCCGCGTGGCCGGCGTGATCAGCGGGGCCGGCGGCCTGAGCGTGGGCGCGGTGCTGGGCCAGTGCACACCCGACGAGGACGCCCAGGCCATCGCCATGAGCGGGCGGGTGTGGACCTACTGCGACGCCTCGGAGCACGCGATCGAACCGGGCGACCTCCTGACGACGGCGGGGCGCGCCGGCCACGCCATGAAGGCTTTCGACTCCACCCGCTCCCACGGCGCCGTGTTGGGCAAGGCCATGACGCGCCTGGCCAAGGGCGAGACCGGGCTGGTGCTCGTGCTGATCAACCTGCAGTGACCGGGAGGCACGGGACATGAGCGCAATCAAGCACAAGGCGATCCGGGGACCGGCGGCGGCGCTGCTGGTGGCCTGCCTGGGCTCGTGGCTGATCGCGGCGCCGGCCGCGGCGGAGAAGTTGACCGCCGACCAGGTGGCGGCGGCGGTCACGACCTGGGTCCGCCTGGTCTCGCCCGCACGGCAACCGGACGCGGCCGTGAAGCTGGTCGAGCCGTACCCGGCGACCGGCCCTGCCGCCGCCTACATCGTCCACCTCGCCGGCGACGGCTATTGCCTGGCCGGGGCCGACGACCGGCTGCTGCCGGTCACCCGCCACCAGCCCCGGGGGGCGTACGATCCGCGGAATCCGGACAGCATCTACGTGCTCGGGGACTACGCCGCCCGGATGGCGAAGATCGAGGACGCCGAGGCGACGAAGAGCCCGGAACTGGCCCTCTATGCCGCGATCCTGGCCGGGCACAAGGAGGACTGGTCCGCCCTGGTGCAGGGCCGACGTCCGCTTAACCTGGGCCAGGTGTCCATCGCCGCGGTCCCCCAGGCCTTCACGCTGCCCCTGACCTCGACCTGGGACCAGGGGTCGCCGTACAACGACGACTGTCCCGTGCTCACGCCGGGTTCCGATGAGCACGTGGTTGTGGGCTGCGTGGCCACGGCCGCGGCCCAGATCATGCGCTACTGGGAGAGTCCGTACCGCGGGACCGGGAGCACGTCCAGCGTCTATCACCGCCGCTACCGGGACGAGTGGATCAGCACCCCCCTGTGGGGCTACGTCGAGATCCCGCCGGAATTCGCCAATCGCCTCGAATGGGTCCCGGACAACGGAGGCGAGCTGCACATGCGGGGCTACTGGGACTTCAGCCTCGTGTCCGCGGCGAGCCGGATCGACTATTGGATGAGCTTCCAGGACGCGCTGTGGGACCTCTGGGGTCGGCTCTACGTGGACGACATCCCCTTGGAGGTCGACCACGCGGCCTGGGTCCCCTTCTGGGAACTCATGGAAGACGTGCACACGGATCCGGCCAGCAGCTACGGTGACACGGAGGTCGCCAGGTTGAGTTGGCAGTTCGCCGTAGCCACCTACATGGACTTCGGGGTGCGGTTTTCGGGGGCCTTCCACCCCGCGGCGGTCAGGGCCTACACGGAGCACTTCTTCTACGACCCGGACGCCGAGAACCTGGACAACACGCAGCCGCTGGATGCGGCCATCGTCAACGACCTGCTGTGGCTGCGCCCGGTGCAGCTGGCCGGGACCGCCCTCGACGGCGGCCGCCACAGCTGGGTGGTCATCGGCTACGACGTGACCACCAGCCCGACGTCGTACCTGATGAACTACGGCTGGGGCGGGGCGCCGGTCTGGACCTTGCGGGACGAGGCGTTTCCCGACGATCAGGAGCTCATCATCAACATCGCGCCCGCCGAGGACTACCGTTTCGTGGCTTCGGGCTCCATCGGCGGGGACGGCTCGCCGGGCCAACCGTACGCGAACCTGGCGGCGGCCGCGGCGGCGGCGGCGGATGGTACCACGTTGATCTTCCGGACCGGGTCCGACGCGACGTTCCCGGGGACGTCGGTGACCATCGACCGGCCGATGGTGCTCAAGGGCGTGGACGTTTCGATCAGGCCGCAATGAAGATGCTCCAGGCAGTCGTGGTCGTCGTCGCCGCCGCGCTCGCGGCGGCGGCCGCGGCCGGGCCCGATGTCGTGCCCGGCCGGGTCCTGGTGCGCCTCACGCCAGAGGCCCAGGGCGCCCCTGCCC
>JACZKN010000521.1 GCA_014859985.1 Candidatus Krumholzibacteriia bacterium
CCCTGACGATCACCGCCCCGGGAGCCGCCGCCCTGCGCTTCTTCCCGGACGCGGACAGCGGACCCTACCTCGACCTGGTCGCCGACGGGGAGGCCGCCGGCGACCGCCTGGACCTGCGCCTGCGCAGGAAGGACGGCGCCCTCGGGCCCGTGCGCGGCCTCCTGCAGATCGACCGGGCGGACGGTTCCCGCGCGACGGGCCCGTTCGCCGCCCCGACTCCCGCAAGCGACAATCCTGGAGGTTGATGACCATGCGCACCCTCATCGTGACCTGCTGCCTGCTGGCGGCGGCGTCTTCCCTGGCCGGGGTCGTCCCCGGCGACAAGGCCCCCGACTTCACCCTGACCGACACCGCCGGGCAGACCCACAGCCTGGCCGCGCTGTTGGCCGACGGGAAGACCGTGGTGCTGGAGTGGTTCAATCCCGACTGCCCCTTCATCGTCAAGCACCACAAGACCCACAAGACCATGGACCAGACCCTCGCCGCGGTGAAGGACCAGGGCGTCGTGTGGCTGGCCGTCAACTCGGGCGCCGAGGGCAAGCAGGGCGCCGGACTCGAGCGCAACCGCAAGGCCGTCGAGGACTTCGCCATGACCTTCCCGGTGCTGCTGGATGCCGACGGCGAGGTCGGCAAGGCCTACGGCGCCCTGACCTCGCCCCACATGTTCGTCATCGCCAAGGACGGCACCGTGGCCTATGCGGGCGCCATCGACGACAACCGCTCGGCCGACACGCTGGGACAGACCAACTACGTGGCTGAGGCCCTGGCGGCGGTGCTGGCCGGCCAGCCGGTGGCCACGGCCGAGTCCAAGCCCTACGGCTGCAGCGTCAAGTACGCCGACTGACGCATGTCCCCGCGTGCGGGCGGCGGCGCCGCGGCGCCGCCGCCCGACCGGCGGAGAATCCGCTTGGCGGCCCCCGGACCCGCCGCTAATTTCCGTCCTGCAACTCGCCACCCCGGGAGCCGTCCGTTGTCGATCCGTCGCCGCCAGGCATCGCCGCACTGGGACACCGCGCTGGGGGCCCTGGTCTGCGCGCTCCTGGTGGTGGGCAGCCTCTCCATCGCCATCACCCAGATCACCCTCGGCCTGGGCCTGGCGCTGCTCTTGCTGCGCTTCGCCCTGACGGGCCGGCGGCCGCCGCGCCTGGGGCTGGAGTGGCCGGCGCTGGCTTTGGCGGCGTGGGCGGCCCTGATGATCCCCTTCTCCACGGACCCGGGGCAGTCGCTGGTCTTCTACCGGCGTTTCTTCCTCTTTGCCGCCCTCTGGGTGGGGGCGGCGGCGGCCGCAGGCGAAGGCCGGCGGGCCTGGTTCATGGCCTGCCTGCTGGCCGGTGCGGCCATCTCCAGCCTCTGGGGAGCCGGCGCGCTGCTGGCCGAGACCGGCAGCCTCTTCGGCCGGCGCCTCGGCCAGGTCTCCAACCCCATGACCAGCGGCGCCGTGCTGATGATGGCCGCCTTGGCCGCCGGCGCCGTGCTCCTGCAGCGGGGCTTGCCCGGGCGGCTGCGCGCCGCAGTCGCCCTTTGTGCCGTGCCCATCCTGGGCGGCCTGGTGCTGACGGTCACCCGCAGCGCCTGGTTCGGCCTGGCCGCGGGGGGCCTCGCGATGCTCCTGGTCGCCCGGCCGCGACTGCTGCTGCCGGCGGCGCTGGGCACCGTCCTGCTGGCGGCGGCGATCCTGTTCGCGCCCGACGGCCTGTTGCCGGGGCGGGTGGCCCGCATCACCAGCGCCGAGTACCTGACCGGTGGCGCCAGCACCAGCCGCCGGCTGACCATGTGGCGCGGCGGCCTGGCCATGGTCCGGGACAAGCCCCTGACCGGCGTGGGCGACAGGGACCTGCGGGACGTGGGCCCCCTCTATTTTGCGGAGGACCCGGACTTCTACCACGGCCACCTGCACAGCAATCCGGTGATGCTGGCCGCCATCTGGGGCCTGCCCGGGCTCGCGCTGGCGCTGGTCTTCCTGGGGTCCCAGGTGGTGCTGCTGTGGCGCCGCGGCCGGGCCCTGGACCGCGCGGGAGTGCGTGCCCCCCCCTGGGCCGTGGTCTGGACCACGGCCGCCCTGGGCGTGTGGTGCGGGCTTTTCGTGGCGGGATTGTTCGAGTGGTACTTCGGTGACGCGGAGACCCAGACCCTGAACCTGGCCATCGTCGGCATCGCCCTCGGGGCGGGGACGGGAGTGGACCATGACTGAACCGCACACGGTGTTCCGCCGCCGGGCGGGGGTCCTTCTGCACCCGACGAGCCTGCCCGGGCCCGACGGCATCGGCGACCTGGGCAAGGAAGCCTACCGTTGGGTCGATTGGCTGGTGGAGCACGGGCAGTCCCTATGGCAGGTGCTGCCTTTGGGGCCCACCAGCTACGGCGACTCGCCCTACCAGACCCTCTCGGCGTTCGCCGGCAACCCCCTATTGGTCAGCCTGGAGCGCCTGGCGGAGCGGGGTTGGCTGGGCGGGGACGAACTCGATCGCCGCCCCGACCTGCCCGGCGACCGCGTCGACTACGGCCGGGTCATCGCCTGGAAGACGGCCATGCTGGACCGGGCCTGGGAGCGCACCACCGCCGCCGACCGCGCGGAGCTGGAAGCCTGGGCGGCCGGGCGCGCCGCCTGGCTCGAGGATTGGGCGCTGTTCGCGGCCCTGAAGGAGGAACAGGGAGGGCGCGCCTGGGTGGCCTGGCCCCGCGGCCTGGCCCTGCGGGAACCCGCCCAGCTGGCGGCCGCCCGCACCCGCCTGGCCGGGCGCATCGCCGCCCACCGCTTCCGCCAATGGCAGTTCTGCAGCCAGTGGCAGGAGCTGAAGCTCTACGCCCAGGCCCACGACGTGGCGGTGATGGGGGATCTGCCGATCTTCGTGGCCCACGACAGCTGCGACGTGTGGGCCCACCGCGAACTCTTCCGGCTGGATGCGGCGGGGCAACCCACCCACGTGGCCGGCGTGCCGCCCGACTATTTCAGCGCGACCGGCCAGCTCTGGGGCAATCCCCTGTATGACTGGCGGCGCTCGGCCGCCGACGGCCACCGCTGGTGGGTCGAGCGGGTGCGCACGGCCCTCGATCTGGCGGACATCCTGCGCATCGACCACTTCCGCGGGTTCGAGGCCTACTGGGAGGTGCCCGCGGACCGGGAGACGGCCAAGGACGGCACGTGGCGGCCGGGCCCGGGCGCGCCGTTCTTCGCGGTGCTGCGCGGGGCCCTGGGCGGCCGGCTGCCCCTGGTGGCGGAGGACCTCGGGGTCATCACGCCCGCGGTGGAGGCCCTGCTCAAGGAGACCGGCCTGCCCGGCATGAAGGTGCTGCAGTTCGCCTGGGACGAGCCGCGCAACGTGTTCCTGCCCCACGGCCACCGCCCCGACTGCGTGGTCTATACCGGCACCCACGACAACGATCCCACCGTCGGCTGGTGGCGGCACCGGGCCTCCGCCGCCGAGCGCGACCTGGTGTCCGAGTACGTGGGCGGGCCCGTGACCGAGCCGCACTGGACCCTGATCCGCCTGGGCATGCTCAGCTGCGCCCACACCTTCATCGCGCCCCTGCAGGACGTGCTGGGCCTGGGCCGCGAGGCCCGCATGAACCTGCCCGGCGAGGGCTCGGGCAACTGGGACTGGCGGATGCCCGCGGGCACCTTCACCGACCCGGCCGGGGCGCGCCCAGCCAGGTCAGGCGGGCCAGGCGCGCCCCGGCCGGGTCGGTGAAGGTGCCCGCGGGCATCCGCCAGTCCCAGTTGCCCGAGCCCTCGCCGGGCAGGTTCATGCGGGCCTCGCGGCCCAGGCCCAGCACGTCCTGCAGGGGCGCGATGAAGG
>JACZKN010000522.1 GCA_014859985.1 Candidatus Krumholzibacteriia bacterium
GTTGATTTGGGGGGACGAAGGGGCGTAAACTGATCATGTCAGTTCGGGATCTCCCCTTCAGGGGAACTGTCCAATTTGAGTTATGAGCGGAGGGCATTCCAGGCGAATAGGTAAGCAACATGGATTATAGGACCAGCATAGCCAAGGCAGCAATTGTGCTCATAGCCGTCGTGTCCATGGTTCCGGCTGATGGACACTGTGAGACAGCGGTGTTTCAGTACGATACATTTGAATGGACCGGTGGCCAGTTGAGACAGCCGAGTCTGCAACTACCAGTTGATCTCGACGTGGAATTAGTAGCGGTCACCGATGTCCGCATCAGCTTTGCCGGGATATCGCATGAGGGCACGGGGTACTGCTGCCAGGGGCCAGACTGCGTCGATCTAGAATGCGACGCGGCGCTCGTGATGTGGTTTACCGAAGCGGACTCTGTGAGGGCGAGAGCCGTTCTTCCAGGCGAGGGTGTCGAGTATTCCGCGCAGTTGGACTTTGAGGTCTATCGGTGTGGTCTGTCAACGTGGCCGTCTTGTGCCTACTTCCCCCTCGAATCAGAGCCTTGGGGGTTCCTACTTGACGGGTCTGCAACGCTTTGGTTGCAGGAGGATGACGCAACCGCCTGCGGAACGAAATGCTCAGCATATGTGGACCTGACTCTTCTGACTGTCGAAGTGGACTACGAGGTATCCGTGCCTGTCGAGATCCGATCCTGGGGGAGCGTGCGGGCTAGCTATCGGTAGTCCGGTGAGATTGCGGATGAGGCTCATAACAAGAGCTTCCAGCCGACGGACCCGGTCGTCACGCCCCGTGCGGGGCACGGGTCGCGCCAACCGGGCTCGCGGCTGAAGCCAACGTTAGCAGAATACCGGAGTCCAAATGGAGCGGCGCGCTGTAGTCTATATTTACCGTGGCGACTATCTAGTTGGCTCGTCTTCCAAGACAGTTGATGGAGTATGGCTCAATGTCCCACCGATGAAGAGACTTCCATCTGTTAGGTCTGCAGAGGACATTGGCGTTGCTGTGGTTGCTGCGTTGCAGAGATCGCAGTCAGGCATCGCGCATCCCGTAGATTGGTCGGAATGGACTCGCCGTATACAGCTAGATCTCCGAGAGATCGGCGTGAGTTCCTACGGTCATCTTCAGCGTGCCGCGCGGCTGGTCGAGGTCATCAACAATTCTAGTTCTGTTGTGCTTACGCCTACCCGGAATGGTGGGAGCAGTGGGCCGGAAAGAGGATTTTGTCCCCTCAGTGAGATGTCCGTCTGCGAATCGCATGATATTTCTGCCAGTGAACTGGGTTCGCTGGTTCAGAAGGCGGCGGCATTGTGTATGTAGGCTGCTAACAAGCCGTTCAAGCTGACAGCCGGCCTTGTCACGTCGCTGGCAAGAGCCAGCGACGCGCCAAGACCGCCCGCAGCTTAACGCCAGGGTGTTAGAGGATGAGATTTTTTTGGTTGCTGTCTATTGCTTCCCGCCGCAGTTGCTCCCCCACGCCGTGCCCTGAAGGACCAAACTTTTGCGGCCGCGGTGCGCCTCCCATCTGGCCTCGTTCTTTCTGTGCCCCGGCGCCCAGCATGCCCTGAAGTCTTCGACTGGTCCGGCCATCGGCTCGGCAGTCAGGCAGGCAACTCGGCGCGGCCCTGTCCGTTGGTCGCAGCCTTGGCTCGTTTTCCAGACGCCTCGGGTCTCTTCCGCCGGAATTGCCCTGAACAGGTGAATCCTTTTGCCGTTGTCTGCATTATCAAGGTGGTGCTGTCGCCTGGCGGGCGGTCGTGCGCAGCGCGGCCTGGGCACGGCCGCGGCTGGGGAATCGGCCAAGGCTGTTGTTTGCGGCCGGGCCGTGCAGTAGACTGATAGAGTGGGTTCGTCTGAGGCCGCACCTTGGGGTTGGGAACCGGGGGAATCTCCCCTAACCCCAGCTTGCACCCGACGAACCCGGCTTGTCACGGCCCGTGCAGGGCACGGGCCGCGCCAACCCGGCTCGCGGGTGAAGCTGAACGTTAGGCTACTGGGGAGTGATGCGGATTCTATGATTCGGCGGTTGTTGGCACTTGTTGTTGCGCTTTGCGGCCTATTGGTCGCGGCCGATTCCCCGGCAACAGACCGACCGGTCGCGTTGTACCTTGTTCGCCAGTCG
>JACZKN010000066.1 GCA_014859985.1 Candidatus Krumholzibacteriia bacterium
ATCCCGCCCTGGTCCGCCAGCAGGGTCACCGCCGCCGCGCCCTTGGCCCGCAGCAGATCGGCCACGGCCTCGCTGCCGCAGCCGGCGGCCGGGTCCTCGCCCGCGCCGTAGACCGGCAGCAGGCCCACCGCGGCGACGCCCGCCAGCACGTCGGCGAACTCCCGCGCGAAACGGGCGGTGCGGCTGTAGCGATGGGGCTGGAACAGCACCGCCACGGGCCGGCCGTACTCCCGGGCCACGGCCAGGGTGGCCCCCACCTCGGTGGGGTGGTGGCCGTAGTCGTCGATCACCAGCACGCCGCCGTGCTCGCCGCGCTCCTCCAGCCGGCGGCCCACGCCCTGGCTCGCGGCCAGGCCCGCGGCGATGACCGGGAACGCAACCCCCAGCTCGAGGCCCACCGCGACGGCGGCCAGGGCGTTCTGCAGGTTGTGGCGGCCGCGCAGGCCAAGGCGCAGCTCGCCCGCGGGCTTATCCCGCACCAGCACCCGGGCGGCCTGGCCGCTCTCGCCCGCGGGCAGGGGCAGGGGTTCGGCGCGCACGTCCGCGCCGGGGGCCAGGCCGTAGGTGACCACCTGGCGGTCCAGGTGCGGCAGCAGGGTGCGCACCTGCGGGTCGTCCACGCAGAGCACGCAGACGCCGTAGAAGGGGACGCGGGCCAGGAAGGCGGTGAAGGCCGCCCGCAGGCTCTCCAGGTCCGGGTAGAAGTCCACGTGCTCGAGGTCGATGTTCGTCACCACCGCGATGGTCGGCGTCAGGTGCAGGAAGGTGCCGTCGCTCTCGTCGGCCTCGGCCACCAGGTGGTCGCCGCCCCCCAGCACCGCGTTGGTGCCCATCGCGCGGATGCGGCCGCCGACGATGACCGTCGGATCCAGGCCGCCGGCCGCCAGGGCCGCCGCCACCAGGGTGGTGGTGGTGGTCTTGCCGTGGCTGCCGGCCACGGCGATGCCGTGCTTCAGGCGCATCAGCTCGGCCAGCATCTCGGCGCGGCGGATCACGGGGATGCGCCGCCCGCGCGGATGGTGGCGCCCAGGCGCGCCAGGCGGTCGGTGACCGGCCCGGTGCGCAGGTCGCTGCCGCTGACGGTGAAGCCCAGGTTCAGCAGCACCTCGGCGATGCCGCTCATGCCGACGCCGCCGATCGCCACCAGATGGATGTGTCGCGTGTTGCGGAACACGGGCAGGTCTCCGTTCGCTCGGTCCCGGCGGCGGCCGCGGCCGCTCAGCCGGCGTGGGCGGGCGCCCCGGCGGGGTGCCCGACGATGCTCAGCAGGTCGCGCGCGATGACGCGCGCCGCCCCGG
>JACZKN010000523.1 GCA_014859985.1 Candidatus Krumholzibacteriia bacterium
GCAACGGATAGTAGCTTCGCTCACCCTTCCGCTTGCGGTTGAAGCCCACGGCCGTGCCTTCGGCATGACGGCGGGTCGACACCACGCTGCCGTCGAAGTCCAGAGTCACCCGACGCAACTTCTCGGTGGCAAGCCGGTCAAGGATCAGCGAGCGGTTCATCTCCTGCAGGCCCGTGATCGTCGCCAGGTCGACCGACCGCAGGCGGCGGCTGAGCGTGGCGGTCGAGGGCAACCGGCGCAATCCCAGCACGCGCAACACCAGCGGGTCGTCATTGTAGAACTTCACGTCGTCGAGCTCGCGGTAGCCGAGGATGATGTGGATGACCAAGGTCAGGAACAACTCGGGCAGCTTGAAGTCGCCGAGGCCGCGGACGTGACGGCAGGCGTGACGGACCCGATCCCGCAGATTCAGGCGGTCGAAAAGGACCTGGAACAGCACCAGGCCGCTGGCCGAAGTCAGGGTCTGGTCGGTGAAACGGAAGGTCGGAACGGCGTGGACATGGCTGAGGATCTGTGCTTTACTGGATCTCATGAAAGACGGCTTCCTCTGACAGGGAATTTGGTGACTTCGCACTCCCATAATCCCATGTCTGAAGCCGTCTTTCAACCTTTTCAGCCCTTTCGAATGCTCGGATTTATGCAATCATGGGGTACAGTTGGGCGAATCCGGGCGGCGCCGGATGGAGCTATTTCCCGCTGACGGGTGACGATCGGGTGCCAAACAGCCCAAATGTCTACGTCGAAGCAGATTTTGATATGGGTAGGGGGACCACCGTAGCGCGTACGGACATACGGCTGGATGGAGTATTCTCGGTCGCGGCGTTGAATTTTGACAATTCGCACACGGCCGTTTTTGAGTATCCAATACCCAACTGCGGAGATGTCGATCTTAGGGTCGAGTACCGACTCGAGTTGCAAGGCGGCGGTGAAGCGTGGTATCCGTTAGACACACACTACGTGACACGCGCTAGCGACGTGGACTGGAATGGATCGGGCTCCATCGACGTGGGCGATTTGTCGGCATTTTCGTCTTGCATGGGGTCGTGTGCTGGCGACGGGGCATATCAGCCATGCTTCGATATTCTGAAAGGAACCGAGGATTGCATCGATATCGCTGACGCGGGCGCGATGAGTGAGTTGCTCTATATGGCGCCAGACAAGGCGATTGTCGATGGTGGAGAGGGGGCGTCTGTAGTCGGCGGAGTGTGTGATATGGGGAGCGATTGTGCCCCGATTAGGATCGTCTCGGCGAATCCGTGGAACGTTGCGATAGTCGAGTTCGATGCAACTGGGGGGGAGTTGGTATGGGAGCCGAATACGCTTTTTGCGGATAGGTCGGTGCTAATCCAACGGCCGGGAATGCCTGGCCACTATGGGCTGTTCGTTTACCGCGCGACAGATGGCGGAGAAATCGAACTCGGGACGGTCTACAGACTCGCGGATAAGTCATCCGCGACCGGGCGAGTGGTGGGCGCGGTTATCGGCGCCGGCGAGGATTTAGAGAGTCACAGCGAAGGCGTAAAGCTGCCTCGCGTGATAGCGACGATTGCAAACACGCCAAATCCTTTTAACCCCATGACGACGATATCGTTGAATCTGCCGGATTCGGATTTCGGGCAATTGGCGGTCTACGCGGTCAGCGGTCAGCTAATCAAAGTTCTAAATTATGGGCAGCTAGGTGCCGGACTGCACGAATACAGATGGGATGGCCGAAACTCCGCTGGGCGCAGTGTAGCAGCGGGAAGCTATCTGTACCGCTACGCGTCTGTGAGCGGCAGAGTCCTGACCGGGAAAATGACGCTGCTTAAATAGGTTGGAGCGCGGGGCCGCCAATCGTCGAGAATTGGCGGCCCTACGCTCTCACATTTCCAGGCGCCAACGACGATCCGAACATCCACGTGATCGTGAACTACGAGCCGATTAGGACGGAGTCGGTGCCAGTGGAGAAGAAGTCGTTGGGCGGCCTTAAGGCCCTCTTCCTGGGCCGCTGAGGGGCGGGGTGGGGGTGGGGTGATATCCACGCCGCGCCGCACGGCCGGAAGTCAT
>JACZKN010000524.1 GCA_014859985.1 Candidatus Krumholzibacteriia bacterium
CCGCAGGAACGCGCGCCGGCGGTCGTCCAGATCCGCGCTCACGGCCGGCTCCCGGCGCCCGGGTCGTCCCGCCCGTCGGCCAGGAGCACCGCGGCGTAGCTGACGGACGTGGCGTACTCCCGGTCCCGGTCCCCGCTGCGGGCGTAGTCCAGCAGGGCCCCTTCCCAGCCCGCCGGCAGGCCCGTGTCCAGGGCCAGGGCCGTGGCCTCCAGGCCGCACATGGTGATCCCGGTCGCGCGGCCGTAGGCCCGCAGCCCGGCGCCGTCGCCGGCGAGGATGCGCAGCAGGGCACCGGTGTCCAGCTGCTCCAGGTGCTCGGCGACGCCCTCGCGGAAGGGCACGAACCCGTAGGCGTCGCCGTAGTGCGTGAAGTCCGTGGACACCAGCAGCAGCGTGTCCCCGTCCAGCAGCCCGCCGAGGGCCCGGGCTGCGCCCGCGCGCAGGTCCGGCGCCAGGTGCGGCACCAGCAGGGGCACGATGCGCGGCGGGGCCTGGGGGCGCAGCCGCTGCAGGAACGGCAACTGGATCTCCACGGCGTGCTCGTCGCGGTGGGCCCGGTCGTCCACGGTGAAGGCGGGCTCCTGGCCCAGGGCCGCCACCGCCGCCGTGTCCACCGGGACCTCGCCCAGGGGGGTGGCGAACGCGTCGGCGCCGCTCAGGGCGATGCGGTCCAGGCGCGCCCGGTGGTTGGGGGCCAGGATCACCACGCGCCCGGGCAGGGCCCCGGCCAGGCGGGCGTACAGATGCCCGGCCGTGGGACCGCTCCAGGCGTAGCCGGCGTGGGGTGCGACTGCCACCAGGGGCCGGCCGGCCGGCGGCGGGTTGGGGCCCGGCACCAGCAGGCTGTCGACCAGGGCGGCGAGTTCGGCGGGGCGGCGCGGATACCAGGTCCCGGCCAGGACGCAGGGACGGACGCGGGCCATGGCGCACCTCCGGCGGCGGACGGAGAATCTCCGGTTGGTGTTGGACGGCAGTGATTCTATCATAGGGGCGAGAGTGGAACCACCACCCCAAGAAATCATCACCTCGAGGGAGGAAGCCGTTTTGAACATCAAACAGAACCAGGTCGGCGACGTCATGGTCCTGAGCCTGTCCGGCAAGATCATGGGCGGTCCGGACCACGAGAGGTTCCAGACCGAGATCAGGACCCTGGTGGCCGACGGCGTCGTGGACGTGCTGCTGAACATGTCCAAGGTCTCCTGGGTGAACTCGACGGGCCTGGGCATCCTGGTGTCGGCTTTCCACACCCTGAAGAAGAACGGCGGCCAGCTGAAGATCTGCGAGGTGAGCGACCGCATCGACAACATCCTGAACGTGACCCAGCTGAAGCTCGTCTTCGAGACCTACGACAACTGCGAGGCCGCGCTGGCGTCCTTCAAGCAGGACTGAGGCGTGGCCCCGGACCCGCAGCCGCGGTTCCGCCATCCCGCCCTGACCGTGGACGGCGTCGTGCTGCACCGCCGCAGCGACGGCCTGCTGGACGACGGCTACCGGGTCCTGCTCGTGGAGCGCGGGCACGAACCCTTCCGGGGCCGCTGGGCCCTGCCCGGCGGCTTCGTGGACTACGGCGAGGACCCGGACCTGGCCGTCGGCCGCGAGCTTGTCGAGGAAACGGGCCTGTCGGGCCTGCCCTTCCGCCAGTTCCGGGCCTTCGGCCAGCCGGGACGCGACCCGCGGGGGCACACCGTCTCCCTCGTCTACGTGGCGGTCGTGATCGGCGACCTGCCCGCGGTCGCCGGCGGCGACGACGCCGCGGCCGCGGCCTGGCACCCGCTGGACCGGCTGCCGGACCTGGCCTTCGACCATGGCGCCATCCTCGCGCGGGTCGTCGAGAACCTGAAGATACGCTGACCGGCCCGGCGCCGGCGGCTTCGCCAGCGGCAAGGAGAACCAGGCGTGAGCGAGAAGCTGACCCCCGAGGTCGTGCTCGAGGCCCTCAAGGACGTGAAGGTGCCCGGCACGAGAGTCGACGTGGTGAAGATCAACCTCATCGGCGAGATCAAGGTCACCGGCGGCCAGGTCTCGGTCACCGTGGTCCGCACCTCCGAAAAGGAGGAGACCGTCGCCGCGGTCCGGGCCGGCGTGGCCGAGCGCGTGGCGGCGATTCCCGGCGTGCTGTCCTGCGAGGTGACCATCGACGATCGCTCCGCACCCCGCGCGGCCCCCGCC
>JACZKN010000525.1 GCA_014859985.1 Candidatus Krumholzibacteriia bacterium
TCCGCCGGCTGCGCCCTGGGGCGCCACGTGCGGGCGCGCCTGCGGCGCCGCGGCGTGCGTGACGGCATCACGGCCGTCTGGTCCGTCGAACCGGGGGACGAGGTGCGGCAGGACGCGGCCAAGGAGAGCGACGGCACGGCGCCCGCGGTGCCCTTGCGCGGCCGCGCGCGCCACACCCTGGCCAGCCAGATGACCATCCCCGGGGTGTTCGGCTACGCGCTGGCCGCGCTGGCCCTGGACCGCATCAGCGGGCGGACGATCGCAGGCTTGCCCCCGCCCGCGCTGCCGCGCTAGTCTCGCCCCACATGAAACCGCCGGCGGCAGCCCTGCGTCTATCCGCTGGTCGACCGTCGCGCCCATCCCGGCTTCCCGGAGGACCCATCCATGAACCGCGAACCGTTCTTCACGCGCCTGGTGCACTCGGTGATCATGACCGTCAGCACCCTCGCCGTCGTGCTGGCCCTGATCGCCGGCGGCGTCTGGCTGGCCACCAACAAGGACAAGAAGCCCGCCGACGGCAGCTGGCTGGTCCTGGATCTCTACGGCGAGGTCCACGAGTACGATCCGCCCGGGGGGCCGCTGGCCACGGTCATGGGCGGGGACGCCCTGACCCTGCAGGACCTGCTGGACAACCTGGGCAAGGCAGCCGTCGACGAGCGCATCGCCGGCGTGATCTTCCGCATCTCCAGCAGCAACGACACCGGGTTCGCCAAGCTGCAGGAGCTGCGGCGCGCCGTGGACAAGGTGCAGGCGGCGGGCAAGCCGGTGCACGCCTGGGCCGACGCCCTGGACCTGAGGAGCCTGTGGCTGGCCGCGGGCTGCGACCAGGTGCTGATGCCCACCGGCGGCTACCTGACCTTCAAGGGTGTCCACGTGCAGCGCATGTACCTGCGGGCCATGCTGGACAAGCTCGGGGTGGTGCCCCACCTGCACAAGATCAAGGACTACAAGGCCGCCGCCGAGATGATCATGCAGACCCACGCGAGCACCGAGGCCAAGCAGAACATGCAATGGATCATGGACGAGGTATGGGCCACGATCATGGCCGACCTGTCCCGCGAACGCGGGCTGGACGAGGCCCGGCTCCTGGAGCACATGGCCTACGCCGTCTTCACGCCCACCGAGGCGGTGGCGGCGGGCCTGATCGACGAGTGCGTCTACCTGCAGGACCTGGAGGACCGCCTCAAGGGCGACAAGGACGAGCGCCTGCGCACGGTCGGCCACGAGCAGTACGCCAAGACGAGCTGGAAGGACGCGGGCCTGAAGACCGGTCCGACGGTGGCCGTGGTCCACGCCCAGGGCAACATCGGGGGCCGCGAGAACCGCGTCGATCCGCTGCTGGGCGTCATGATGGGCCACGAATCCATCGTGCGCGAGCTGCAGCGCTGCCGCCACGACGACAAGGTCGAGGCCGTGGTCCTGCGCATCGATTCGGGCGGCGGCGAGAGCCTGGCCAGCGACCTGATGGCCCACGAGGTCGACCTGCTGGCCGCGGTCAAGCCCGTCGTGATCTCCATGGTCGACGTGGCGGCCAGCGGCGGCTACTACATCGCCTACAAGGGCACGAAGCTCATGGCCAGCCCCCTTACCATCACCGGTTCGATCGGGTCCATCAACGGGCTCTTCAACCTGAAGGGGCTCTACGACAGGATCGGCGTCGACAAGGACGGTATCGCCATGGGGCCCATGGCCGAGTACGGCACCGACATGCGGGACCCCACGGACGCCGAGTGGGCGCGGCACACCGAGGCCCACTGGCTCAGCTTCAACGAGTGGCTGGCCGACGTGGCGAAGGAGCGGGGCCTGGAGTTCGCCGCGGCCGAGTCCCTGGCCCACGGGCGCACCTGGACCGGCACCCAGGCGGTGGCCAACGGGCTGATCGACGCGGTGGGCAACCTGGACGACGCGATCGCCCTGGCGGCCGAGCTGGCGGAACTGGACCCGGCCAAGGTGCCGACGGTGGTGCACCTGCCCCGGGAGAAGGGCCTGGTGGCCTCCCTGCTCGGCGGCGACGCGGGCGCCGACGACCCGGTGGCGGCGGCCGTCCGCTCGGCCCTGTACCGCGGCCTGCGGGCCCAGGTGCGCGAGACGGGCGCCTTCCTCCGCGACGGCGCGGCCAACGTCGTGACGCCCTGACCCCGATCCGGCAGGCGGAAGGGACGACGGCGGCAGGTCGCGGGACCTGCCGCCGTCTTGCGACGAACCGCGAGGGTATCCGGGCAGTCTACTCCTCGACGAGTTCGCCGGTCATCAGCCGCGCGCGGTACCGGTTGCGCGAGCCGTCCATGGTCATCATGCCCTCGCCGTCGCCGAGCACGATCGTGAATTCGCTGTGGATCTCCCGCTCGAGGTAGTCGTCGCCGCGGGTGACGGTGATCAGGGCGTCGTACACGCCCACGATGGTGCCGCTGACGGCCTGCGCCAGGTCGCGGCCGGCGCGGCGGGGGGCCACCACGTCGATCAGCTCCAGCTGCAGCGTCGAGTCGTGGGTGCGCACCAGGCGCGGGTTCTCCAGCAGGGTGCCGGCGCTGCGGGCCCAGGTGCCGTTGACCGTCACCAGGTCCTGGTCGGCGCCGGTGATCACGAAGGCGGCCTCGAGGCTCAGCAGGTTGTGCTCCATGTTCCGGGTGCGGCGCACGCCGGTGCCGGAGAGGATGGCGTACTCGATGGTCGCGGCGGCCGTGCCCTGCTCCAGGTAGCGCATCTGGGGCTGGCCCTCGGCGTCCAGGAAGCGCACGGTGAACACGCGGGTGAACGAACCGTAGGGGTAGCCCTCCGGGTCGCCGCGCTCGCGGTCGATGGTGATGGTCCAGGTGCCGGTCGTGCTGTCGTACACGGCGTCGCGCAGGCCCTCGCACCCGTCGCCCGACTTGTCCGCCAGGCCGACCTGGCCGGCGAAGCCGACGGCGTCGGCGATCTGGTCCACGAGGCCGCCCTCGTCGGCGCCCAGGTCGGCCTGGCGGACAAGTCGGGCGACGGGTGCGAGGGCCTGCGCGACGCCGTGTACGACAGCACGACCGGCACCTGGACCATCACCTG
>JACZKN010000526.1 GCA_014859985.1 Candidatus Krumholzibacteriia bacterium
CGCGCAGCCGGCCAGCTGCGCATCCCCGCCGCCGACACCGCCCGGCTGCGCGAGGTGCTCGACCGCTGCCACCAGGACGGCCTGCCGGTCAACTCGGTGGAGACCCGCACCAGCGGCCTGGAGGATCTCTTCGTCGACGTCCACACCGAGCCGGAGGTGGTGCGATGAGCGGGCACCTGGCGGCCCTGGCCCTGAACACCTTCCGCGAGACCGTGCGCGACCGGGTCTTCTACCTGGTGGCGGTCTTCGGTTTCGTCATGCTGGCGAGCACCGCCGTCCTGTCGCCGCTGACCGTGGGCGCCCAGGCCAAGATCATCTCCGACGTGGGGCTGGCGGCCATGGTCGTCTTCGGCCTGCTGGTGGTGGTCTTCGTGGGCAGCGGCATGGTGCGCAAGGAGATGGACAAGGGCACGATCCTCACCATCCTGGCCAAGCCCGTGGGCCGGCGCACCTACCTGGTGGGCAAGTTCCTGGGCCTGAACCTCACCCTGTCGGCCATGCTGGCGGTGATGACGGTGCTGTTCCTGCTGCTTCTGCTGGTCTCGCCCGGGGCCTTCAGCCTGCGCTTTCTGCCGGTGATCTGGCTCTGCTTCCTGGAACTGACCCTGATCAATGCGGTGGCGGTGTTCTTCTCCACCTGCGTGTCGCCGGTGCTGGCGGCGGTCTTCACCCTGGGGGCCTTCGTGGTGGGCCACCTCAGCCAGTCCATCCGCGACTTCGGCCAGCTGCAGGGCGGGACCGCGCACAGGATCCTGGGCGAGGTGGTCTACTACCTGACGCCCAACCTCGAGGTCTTCAACCTGCGCGGCGCGGTGGTGCACGGCGAGTCGGTGGCCCTCTCGCACCTGGGCCTGGCCACCCTGTACGCCGTCGGCTGGACGGTCATCCTGCTGATCCTAGCCGGGGCCGTCTTCGCGCGGCGGGAGCTGAAGTGAACCGGTCGCGGCGCACCGGCACCCTGGCGCGGACCGCCGTCCTGCTGACGGCGGTGGCGGTGGCTTGCGGTTCGCTGCACGTGCTGGACCGCGGGGAGGCCCGCCGTGCCGGCAGCGAACGGCTCTACTTCCCCTCGGGCGAGTTCCTGGTCGAATCGAGCCTGGGCTTCCGCGAGGCCATGGCCGACTGGCTGTGGTTCCGCTTCATCCAGTACTACGGCGCCTTCAAGAACGGCGACAACGACCTGCGCTACCTCGATCTCCTGATCGAGAGCATCACACGCCTGGACCCGCGCTTCGTGCAGGCCTACCACCTGGCTTCGCTCATCTACTGGTCGGACTTCGGGCGCTTCGAGGCCGCCTACGACATGCTGCGCAAGGGCATGCTGGCCAACCCCGACCACGCGGGCCTGCGCTTCCAGATGGGCTTCATGCGCTACGTCGTCGACCACGACTACCCCCGGGCCGCCCACTGGTTCGAGATGGCCACCCGCTGCAGCGACGCTACCGCCCGCGAGTACCGCTTCGCCGCCTTCGCCCGCTACCGGGCCGGCGACGATGCGGTCTCCCTGGCCCTGTGGAAGGACCTGCTGCAGACCAGCAGCAGCCCGCAGATGCAGGAGCTGGCACAGAAGATGATCGCCAAGCTCGAGCGGCGCATCCGCGTGCGCGAGGAGTACGGCGCCGGCTTCATCGGCCCCATCCCGGAGATCTGACCATGAGCGAGACCGCCCTGCCGCTGCCGCTCCCGTTCGCCCTGGCCGTGGCCGCCTGGCTGGGGGCCTGCTTCGGCAGCTTCTCCAACGTCCTGATCCACCGCCTGCCCCGGAACCTGAGCGTGGTCGCCCCGCCCAGCGCCTGCCCGGCCTGCGGCCTGAGGGTGGCCTGGTACGACAACGTGCCGGTTGTGAGCTGGCTCCTGCTGCGCGGGCGCTGCCGCGGCTGCGGCGGGCGCATCGCGGTGCGCTACCTGCTGGTCGAACTGGCGGGGGCTGCCTGCGCCCTGGTCGGCGCCTGGCGCTTCGGCTTCACGGCCGAGGGCCTGGCCGCCGCGGTCTTCCTGCTGGTGATGCTCGACGTCGCCCTGGTCGACTGGGAGCACATGATCATCCCGCACACCCTGAGCGTGGGGGGGATGGTCCTGGGCCTGGCCTTCGCCCTCGTCGCCGGCGGCCCGCTGCGCGCCCTGGCCGGCGCGGCCCTGGGCGCGGGGCTGATCTTCGCCGTGTCGGGCCTCTGGCGCCTGGTGCGCGGCCAGTGGGGCATGGGCTTCGGCGACGTGATGCTGATGGGCACCGTCGGCATGTTCCTGGGCCCTTGGGGGGTGCCCGCGGTGCTCTTCGGCGGGGCGCTGCTGGGCACGCCGTCCACGGCGGTGGTGACCATCGTCGACGACGACCTGCGCTTCCCCGGGGAGCTGGAGTTCACTGCGGCGGCGGTCTCGGTACCCGAAGACGGCGGCGCGGCGACCATGACGGTGTCCCGGGCGGGGGGCAGCGACGGAGCGGTTGGCGTGACCTACGCCACCGCCGGTGGCACCGCCACCCCCGGGAGCGACTACACGGCGGTGAGCGGCACCCTCACCTGGGTCGACGGCGAGACCGTGGCCAAGACCTTCACGGTGCCGATTGTCTTCGACTCCCTCACCGAGGGTGACGAGACGGTCGGCTTGACACTGAGCGACCCTACCGGCGGCGCCAAACTGGGCGAGCAGTACACCGCCACGCTGACCATCGTCGACGTGCCCGTGAACCACGCACCGTTGTTGGCTTACATCGGGCCCCGGTCGCTGGCCGAGGGAGAGACCCTCACGATCGCCTTGAGTGCAACGGACCCGGACGGCGATTCGGTGACCTTCACCGCGACGGACGCGCCCGCGGGGGCGAGCCTGGAGAATCACGGGGACGGCACCGCCACCTTCACGTGGACCCCGGCTTTGGG
>JACZKN010000527.1 GCA_014859985.1 Candidatus Krumholzibacteriia bacterium
CAGGCCGGCCGCCGCCAGCACCTGGCCCTCGGCGTAGACGGCGGTCAGGGTCACCCGGGCTCCGCCGGCCACCAGGCGACCGGCGGCGGCGAAGCCCGCCAGGGTGGCCGGGATCTTCACCGCCACGGCGAGCCCGCAGTCCAGCGCTGCCAGCTCCAGTCCGCGGCTTGCCAGCTCGTCCGCCGTCTCTCCCCAGGCCTGCAGGTGGATCTCGCGGGCGCCCAGGGCGGCGGCCGCCCCGGCCAGCCGGGCCAGATTGGCCACGGTGCAGGCCTCGCCCGCCCGCTCCAGCAGCAGGGGATTGGTGGTCACGCCGTGGCAGAAGCCCAGCGGCAGCAGGCGCGCCCAGGCGCCGGTGTCGGCCGAATCCAGGAACAGGCGCAAGGGGCGGGCGGACACGCCGGGGTCGGGCATGGTCCAGGTCCTTTGCAGGCGGCTCGTCAGCCGAACAGGTTGAGCTGGCCCTTGCGGTCGTCCGCCACCGGCTCGAGGCAGGCGGGGTCGTCGAAGGCCGGGCTGTTGACCCGGCGCGTGACCGGGTGGGCCAGCAGCAGGTCCGCCGGGGCCGGCTTCAGCAGGGCCATGACGGCCTCCTGCTGCGCCTCGTCCAGGGAGAACCACTGCCGCCAGTCCTGCTGCGGGATGATCACCGGCATGCGGTGGTGCAGCGGCCGCACCACGCCGTTGGCGACCGTGGTCAGGATCGAGCAGGTCTCCAGCACCCGGTCCCCGGGATACTGCCACCGCTCCCAGATTCCCGCCAGCGCGAACACGTCCCGGTCGCGGCGGCGGATCAGGAAGGGCTGGCTGCCGCCGTCCCGCTTCTGCCACTCGTAGAAGCCGTTGACCGGCACCAGGCAGCGACGGCGGGCGAAGGCCTCGCCGAAGGCGCGCTTCTCCCGCACGGTCTCGCTGCGCGCGTTGATGAGCTTGGGGCCAGCGGCCGGGTCCCGGCTCCAGGGGGGCACCAGGCCCCAGCGGAAGGCCCGCAGCAGGCGGCCGGCGCTGCCCGGGTTGGGCACGACCGCGGCCAGGTCCTGGCCGGGGGCGATGTTGTAGCGGGGCAGGAGGTCGGGCACGACGTCCAGGTAGAAGCGTTCGGCCAGGACGTGGGGGGCTGCGGTCAGGTTGATGCGGCCGCACATGGCAGCGTCTCCGGCGGGCTGCGGGGTCCGGGCCGCGGGCGTGCGCGGCCGTCCTATGCGTCGCGCCCATGATAAGGGTCGGCGCAGCGGGCGGCCAGGCGCCGCCGGTCTCAGGTCCCCACCAGCAGCCGCTGGACCGTGGGCTGGTCGTCACCGTCCGCCAGGTCCAGCACGAGCTGCCGCTCCGCCGGGATCTCGCTGCCGGTGGCGTCGTGGGTGACGCGCACCAGGGGCTGGTCGATCAGGCGCCCCGCCGCCGTGACCACCGCCCGGTGGCCGCTCGAGAGCACCACCTGGCTGCCCGGCGGGAACAGCCCCACGGCGTCGCGCAGGGCGGTGATCGCCAAGGGCGAGTAGGCGCTGCGGTCCTTGAGGATGATCTCCCAGGCGTCCCGGGGGGTCAGGGCCCGCTTGTAGGGGCGGACGGCGGTCAAGGCCTCGAAGACGTCGCAGACGTGCACCAGTTGGGTCAGCTCGCTGACCCAGCCGCCGTGGGGCATCTTCGGGTAGCCGCCGCCGTCGTGGCGCCGGTGATGGCCCCAGGCCGTGGCCACCGGAAGCATGCCCGCATCCCTGGTCTCCAGCAGCATCGCCGCGCCGACGGCCGGGTGGGTCTCGACGATGCGCCGCTCTTCCTGGTCCAGCTTGCCGGGCTTGAAGAGGATCTCCTGGGGCACCTTGCCCTTGCCCACGTCGTGCAGGAGCGCGGCCGCCGCCAGCTCCGTCAACGCGTTGTCGGGCATGCCGGCACGGCGGCCGGTCAGCACCGAGAGCATCGCCACGCGCACCGAGTGCCCGACGGTATAGCTGTCGAAGTCCGGGTAGTGGACCAGGGCCATGATGTCGGTGATGTTGCCGGCGGCGGCGCGGACCAGGGACTCGCCCGCGGTGCGGGCTTCGCTCATCTCCAGGGCCCGATCCAGCTGCGCGTTCTGGTGGGCCTGTTCGACGGTGTCGAACATGGCCCGGAAGACGGGCACGAGTTCGCCCAGGCCCGGGGCGACGTCTGCCGCGTCCAGCGCCGAGGCCTCGGCTTCGTTGTAGACGGGCAGCAGGCCCACGCGGCCGATGCCGGCTTCCCGCAGCAGCCGGCGCGCCTCGGCCAGGCTCGCGCAGGGCTCGGTGGTGCGCGCGGCCAGGGCGAAGAACGCCCGGACCTCGGCGGGCTCCAGCCGGGTATCGAACTCGAACCCACCGCAGCACAGCAGCGCCGCGAAGCGGGTCAGGCGGCTGCCCACGATGCTCGGCCCCACCAGGAACCTGCCGTCGTGGATGAGCTTGTCCCCCGCCACGCCCAGGCGGAAGCCGACCGGTCCGTCCCGCGCCGGCAGGCCCGGCAGCAGGGCCGTGAAGTCCCGCGCGGCGGCGACCACGTTGGGGTGGCCGTCGAAGTACATGCGGCAGTGGCTGATGCCGCGGGCCAGGACGGTCGCCAGGTCGGCGTAGCTAGTGCCCATGATGTCCCTTCCCCTGCGGGTCCAGGGCCAGGGCCGCCTTGGCCGCCAGCCGGCACGGCTTCGGCCAGGCCGGCAGCACCAGCAGCCGCCGTTCCCGCCGGATGCGTTCCAGCAGCCGCCGGCTCGAGGCCGGGCTCCATTCGCCGAGCACGAGGACGGCGACCGGGATCCAGCCCTGCCCCCGGTCGCTGCGGCCCAGGTGGTCGAGGGCCTGGTGGACGGCGTCCAGCAGGATGCGCGGGGGGCCGTCCCCGTCGCCGGCATGGGCATGGGCCAGCACCGCGGCGTAGAGATCGCGCAGGTCCCGTCGGTAGGGCCCGGTGGCCCGGGTGACCAGGCCGCCGGCGGTATCGGCCGGCTGGCGGGACCAGCCCTCGTGGAGCCACTGGCCGAAGGTGTCGCCCAGGGAGGTGCGCAAGAGCGCGGCAACCATCGGATAGAGCACGGGCCGCGGACGGTAGAACAGGGTCTTGTTGAAGACGGCGACGCGGAAGGAGGGCAGCGACTCGAAGCGCGCGGCCTCCTTCAGCATGCGCGCCGGCGGCAGGTGCGCCGCCAGCGACTGTAGCAGCGACAGGCCGCGCAGGGCCTTCTCCGGTTCGGTGCGCAGCAGTTCGGTCACCACGTGGGGCCAGACCAGGGCCGCCCGCTCGGCATCGCCCGCGGCCAGGCCATGCCAGTACTCGGCGACCTCGTCGGCGCCGCGTTCGCGGAAGGGGCCGGCGAGCCGCGGCAGGATCTGGTCCAGCAGTTCCGTGTCCGCGGACCCCATCAGCGACATGGCCTTTTGCCGCACGAACTCCCGTTCCGCCGCCGACCGCACGCGGCTGACGGCGTGCCACAGGCCTGCCAGGGCCTGCCGGGCCACCGTCGGGGCCGCCCCCAGGCCGAGGATGGCCAGGAGGATGTCGATCTCCTCGCGCAGGTCGCCCACTACCGGCACGCCGGCCGGCGGGCAGTCCCGGGCGATCCCGTCGAGGGTCGCCTGCAACTCGACGAGCGGGATCTTGTACCCGGCATCGTCGTCGACCCGCCGTTCCTCGGCAACGGGCGACGCGGCGTCCCGGGTCGGGTCCGGTCCGGCCATGGCGTCCAGCAGCAGCTGCAGGGCCCGCTGGGCCGCCGCCGCGGCCAGGGCCTCGTGGGAGTCGTCGAAGAGCTCCTCCAGGCAGGCCAGGCCGCCGTCGCGCTCGACGATGGACCCGAGGGCGCGCACCAGGGCCTGGGGGCCGGAGCGGACCATGGACTCGAAGAAGGCGTGGTCCTCGGGCGCGCAGTGGGCGGCGTCGCCGTCGCGTTCGCCGCGGGCCAGGAAGACCCGGAACATGCGCTCGAGGGTACGGCGGGCGGCCAGGCCGGACTCCCGGCCGGGGCAGGCCGCCTCGACCTCGTCGAGGATGGTCTCGAGGATGGGCAGGAAGCGCCCGTCGATGCCTTCGTTCCAGTGCCTGCGGAAGGTGCGGGGCACCACCGCGACCTGCCCGGGCAGGTCGTCGAATGCGGTCTGCCTCAGGTGGCCGTCGGCATCGGCCTCGCGGCGCTGGCGCAGCAGGCGGGTGGCCAGGGTGTGCAGCACGTCCACCGGTGCGTCCGTGTCGATGCGCACCGAGGCGATGCCCAGCTTGTCGAACAGGCCGACCAGGCGCTCGAGTCCCCGCTGGCCCCCGGCCAGCCGCGTGCCCATGACCGCGATGGCGTCGCTGTCGGCCGCCAGTTCGACCGACCGCGCGGATCCGGCCGCCGCGGCGGCCTCGCGGAACTCGGCCACGGCCGCGGCGAAGCGCCCGTGTCCCATGGGGTAGAGGGCGCCGGCGGTCAGCAGGCGGTCCACCGCCAGCAGCACCGCTGCGCCGGGAGCAGCGGCGTCCGGAGGGGACGGCAACGTCGCGGTGAGGCTATCGCCGGTCATCGCCGGTGGTTCTCCCCTGCGGTTCGTCCGGGCCCTGCTGCCCGGTCTCAGGGGGGTTATCGTCGCCCGGCGGTCGGACCTGAGGCCGGGTGGCTACTTCAGGTTGTCCGGCACCGTCAGCCCGGCCTCCTGCCAGAACTGCAGGGCACCCGGATGCAGCGGCACCGACGCGCCCAGGAAATTGTTCTCCATGTTCATGTTTGCGAAATTCAGGTGGGCCTCGACCATGGTGGCCATGCCGTCCTCGCTCCACAGGGCCTTCATGACGCCGTAGACGACCTCGGCGGGCACGTCCTTGTTCACGGCGAGCACGGTGGCGTCCTGGAAACTGGCGCAGGCGGGCATCCAGTTGCCGTAGGTGCCGGCGGGGATCTCCACCGGGATGTAGGCGAACTCGTTGTAGAAGCCTGAAGCTTCGGCTTCCTTGCCGACGTCCAGCAGGGCGATGTCCATATGCACGGAGGCCTCGCTGATGGAGCGGTTGGGGAAGCCCACGAGGACCCAGAAGGCGTCGATCTTGCCGTCCTTGAAGACGCTGGCGGCAGCGGAATAGCCCAGGTACTGGGGTTTCAAGCCGCTCCAGACGTCCAGGTGGCGGAAGAAGCGCTCGGCGCTGGCGGCGGCGCCGCTGCCGGTGTTGCCCACGGCGACGCGCTTGCCGATCAGGTCCCTGGCGGACTTGAAGCCGCTGTCCGCGCGCACCACCAGCTGGGCGGGAGCGCCGTACAGGAAGCCCATCGCGCGGGTGCCGTCGTACTTGATCCCGTCCTCGGGCAGCGTGCCCCTGGCGCCGAGGGACAGGTCCACGGCGTAGCACAGGCCGAAGTCGCTCTCGCCGGAGTGGACGCGTTTGACGTTCTCGACCGAGCCTTCGGAGCCGACGGCGGAGACCTCGAGGTCGGGCAGGACCTTGGGCAGGTAGACGGCCATGGCGCCGGCGAAGGTGTTGAAGTTGCCTCCGGTCGGGCCGCCGCCCACCGTGGCCTTGTACTCCTGGGCGGAAGCGGCACCCTCCGGCGCGAGGGCCGGGCCGAGGGCGCACACGGCGGCCAGGGTCCACAGCAGGGCTTTCTTCATTGTCGGGTCCTCCTAGGCATCGGCTCGGGGATTCATCGACAAGGCAGTCGCGATCCTAGGCGACCGATGCCGGAACCGTCAATAGACTATTGAATTCAAGTTATTGAAAACGTGGGGGTTGGCCCTGGCAAGCGATTCTGACTCCCCTTGTCGATTCGCCCCGCGGCGGGCCCTGACGACGGGCGGGAGCTTGACTCCGGACCGTACTTGACGCACCGTCAAGGGGATGGGGCCCCCGAGCGCGGGCCCCGGTCCGGGCCGTTTCCCGAAAGTGACGCCGTCATGCCCCTTTTCCGCACCAGCGCCGTCGTCGAACAGCAGATCGACGAGTTCCTGGACCAGGTGGCCGAAGGCGCCCTGGTCTACCGCGCCGGCATCGAGGCCTACCTGGCCGGCGACCTGGAGGAGTTGGCCGTGCGCCTGGCGACCATCGACCAACTGGAGTCCAAGGCCGACATCCTCAGCAAGTCGGTCGAGGCCCAGCTCTACAGCCACTCCCTGATCCCCGACCACCGCGGCGACGTGCTGGGCCTGCTGGAGACCACCGACAACGTGATCGACACGGCCAAGAGCAGCCTGCACCAGTTCTCCATCGAATGCCCGGTGATCCCGGACGAATTCCGCGACGGGTACCGGCGCCTGGCCGCCGCCAGCGCCCAGGCCGCCGAGGCGGTGGTCGTGGCCGCGCGCACGTTCTTCCGCGATCCCGCCGCGGTCAAGGACCACCTCTTCAAGGTCCACCACTGGGAGAAGGACGCCGACAAGCTGAGCGACGGCCTGAAGCGCCGCATCTTCGCCAGCGGGCTGGAGCTGGCCCACAAGACCCAGCTCCGCTACTTCGCCCACAACGTCGAGCAGCTCTCGGACGAGGCGGAGGCGGTCGCCGACCGCCTGGCCATCTACGCGATCAAGCGCAACCTCTGAGCGGGCGGCCATGGAACTGGTGCTCTTCCTCTCGAGCGGACTGTTCCTGGGCTGGTCCCTGGGCGCCAACGACGCGGCCAACGTCTTCGGCACGGCCGTGGGCGCGCGCATGGTGCGCTTCCGCACGGCGGCCGCCGTCTGTGCGGTGTTCGTGGCCCTGGGCGCGACCATCAGCGGCGCGGGCGCTGCCCACACCCTCGGACGGCTGGGCGAAGTCAACGCCCTGCCCGGCGCCTTCACCGTGGCCCTGGCCGCCGCGCTGACCACCTTCTGGATGACCCGCCTGAGGCTGCCCGTCTCCACCAGCCAGTCCATCGTCGGCGCCATCATCGGCTGGAACGTGTACACCGCCTCGGTCACCGACACCCGGGCCCTGGCGCGTATCGTCGGCACCTGGGTGGTCTGCCCGGTGCTGGCCGGCGTCCTGGCCGTGCTGCTGTTTCTGGTGATCCGGGCCGCGGTGGCCCGCAGCCGCCTGCACCTGCTGCGGCTGGACGCCCTGACCAGGCTGGGCCTGCTGCTGGTGGGCGCCTTCGGCAGCTACAGCCTCGGGGCCAACAACATCGCCAACGTGATGGGCGTGTTCGTGCCGGTCCAGCCCTTTTCCGACCTGACCCTGGCCGGCGTGACGGTCACCGGCACCCAGCAGCTGTTCCTGCTGGGCGCCCTGGCGATCGGTGCGGGCGTGCTGACCTACTCCGACCGGGTGATGCGCACCGTCGGCGGCGGCCTGCTGCGGCTCTCGCCGGAGGCGGCGCTGGTGGTGGTGCTGGCCCAGTCGCTGACCCTGTTCCTGTTCGCCTCAGAGAGCCTGCAAAGGGGCCTGGTGGCGCTGGGGCTGCCGGCGATCCCGCTGGTCCCGGTCAGCAGCAGCCAGGCGGTGGTCGGAGCGATCCTGGGCATCGGCCTGCTCAAGGGCGGGCGGGGCATCCGCTTCAACGTGCTGGGCGGCATCGCCGGCGGCTGGGTGGCCACGCCCGTGGCCGCCGGGGTGCTGGCGCTGCTGCTGCTGTTCGTCATGGACAACGTCTTCGACCTGCGGGTCAGCCGGACCGTGACCTATCGCGTCGACGCCGCGGTCCTGGCCGAACTGCAGCGGCGCGGCCTGCCCGCCGACGGCCTGGCCGCCCTGGACCCCCTGCTGGGCACCAGCGGGACCAACGCCCAGCGCCTGAAGACGCAGGTCAAGGAGCGGACCGGCTGGTCGGACGACCGGGCGGCTGAGGTCGTCCAGACCGCACAGCTGGTGCCGCTGCACGTCGATCCGGCGATCATCGCCTCGACGGTGGACCGCCACTGGCTGACCGTCAACCAGCTGATGGCCCTGCGCGACCTGCGCAGCCGCACCTACGAGCACGCCTGGGAGTTCCACCGCGACCTGGCGGCGATCACCCCCGACTGGCGGCCGCGCCCGGACCTGCCCGGGCAGCAGCCCTGGAACCGGGAACTGGAGCGCAAGCTCGAGTACCTGGACCACCTTTTCGCCTTGAACGATCCGCCGGAAGCGCCGTGACCGGCCCGCGCTCGATCCTGCACGTGGACATGGACGCCTTCTACGCGTCGGTGGAGGCGCTGGACGACCCGACCCTGCGCGGCCGGCCGGTGATCGTCGGCGGCACGCCCGCGGGCAGGGGCGTGGTGGCCGCCGCCAGCTACGAGGCCCGGCGCTTCGGCGTGCGCAGCGCCATGGGCGCCGCCCAGGCCCGGCGCCTGTGCCCGGACGGGGTCTTCCTGCGGCCCCGCATGGACCGTTACGCCGAGGTGTCGCGGGCCATCTTCGCCCTGTTCGCGACGGTGACCCCGCTGGTCGAGCCCCTCTCCATCGACGAGGCCTTCCTGGACGTGACGGGCTGCCGCCGGCTCTTCGGCCCGCCCGAGGCCATCGGGCGCGACCTGAAGGAGCGCATCGGTCGCGAGATCGGCCTCGCCGCGTCGGTGGGGCTGGCGGCCAACAAGTTCCTGGCCAAGCTGGCCAGCGACCTGGAGAAGCCCGACGGCTTCGTGGTGGTGCCCGTCGGCCGGGAACGGGAATTCCTGGCGCCCCTGCCGGTCGGCCGGCTGTGGGGGGTGGGCAAGGTGGCCGAAAAGGCCCTGGGCGACCTGGGCATCTTCACCGTGGCCGACCTGCTGGCCCACCCGCGCCAGGCCCTGCTGGCCCGCTTCGGCGACCACGGGCGGCACCTGCTGGAGCTGGCCGTCGGCCACGACGACCGCCCCGTGGTGCCGGCCCACGAGGCCAAGTCCCTGGGCAACGAGACCACCTTCAGCGAGGACATCGCCGACGCGCAGCAGCTGCAGGCGGTGCTGGACGACCTGTCCGACCAGGTGGCCCGGCGGCTGCGGGCCCACGGCCTGCAGGCGCGCACCGTGACCCTGATGGCCCGCTACGCCGACTTCACGACCTGCACCCGGGCGCTCACGCTGCCCGAGCCCACCGACCGCACCGTCGACCTGCGGGACGCCGCCCGGACCCTGCTGCACGAGCGCCTGGGCCGGGACGGTCGACCCCTGCGCCTGCTCGGGGTGACCACCTCGCACCTCGGCCCGGCCGACCTGGGCCAGGGCCGCCTCTTCGCCGACCCCGCGCGGCAGCGGCAGCAGGCCCTGGACCGGGTCGTGGACGACGTCCACGGCCGCTGGGGCGCGGTGCTGCGCCGGGGCCTGCCCGCGGGGCGCGGGGGCCCGGCCGGCCCTTTTCCCGGTCAAGCCCCGCGCCGGCGCGACGATAACGACCAGGACCCGGGATAGGCCCGGCGCACAGGACCGCCAGGCGGGGAGCGCGCCCATGTCCGTCGATCGCGTGAAAGCCCGCATCATGACCGTGATGCGCAACCTGCCGCCGTTGCCGGAGGTGACCCGGCGGCTGCTGGTGGTCATGCGCGACGAGGAGGCATCGGCCCAGGACGTGGCCAAGGTGCTGTCCAGCGACCAGGCCCTGGCGGGCAAGGTGCTCAAGCTGGCCAACTCCTCCTTCTACGGGGTGGCCAACGAAGTCACCACCATCAGCCGCGCCGTGGTGATCATGGGCTTCACGGGCATCCGCAACATGGCCCTGGGCTTCGGCTCGACCGCGGCCCTGAAGGATCTCGAGAGCGGGCTGGACCTGGACACCTTCTGGGCCCACGGCATGGCCAACGCCGCGGCAGTGCAGGTGCTGGCGCCGCACGTGGGCCGGCGCATCGACCCGGAGGAGGCCTTCCTGGCGGGCCTGATGCACGACATCGGCGCGTACGTGCTGGCGGCCGCCGTCCCGGACGAGTACCGCAAGGTGCTGGCCGGCGCCGAGGGCTCGCTCGAGGACCGGGAAAGGGAAGCCACCGGATTCACCCACTCCCAGGTGGGCCAGGGCCTGCTGCAGTTCTGGGAACTGCCCCAGGCCTTCGGCGACGCCGCGCGCTACCACCACGACATCGAGAAGGCCACCAGCGGCGAGCAGCCGCTGACCACCCTGGTGGCCCTGGCCGACATCCTGGCCTGCGTCCACGGCGGCAGCTTCGAGCCCCCGGCCAGCGAGTCGGACCTCGGCCGCCTGATGAGCGCCGCCGGCGTCAGCACCGACGCCCTGATGATCGCCCTGTCGGGCATGAACCGGAAGATCGACGAGATGCGGGAGTTCATGCACATCGCCGGCGCCGGCGAGGCCCGCCGGTTCGCCAGCGTGGCGGAGGGGTCGCGCTGCGTGGTGATCACCGCCGACGACCAGCGCCGCGACTGGACCGGCGCCCTGCTGGGCCACTTCGGCTACCAGATCTTCCCCATGCACGCCTACTTCAACCAGGAGCCGGGCAGTGCCGACGTCCGCGTGGTGATGGTCGACCCCCAGACCCTGACCCGCGAGCAGCTGAACCGCCTGATGACCTTCCTCGAGTCCCAGGCCGCCACGGTCTGCCTGCTGATCGAGTCGGGGGCGCAGCCGCCGGCCCACCTGCAGCAGCTTCCCTGGCTCAACTTCATCTTCACCCGCGAGCAGCTCAACGACGTGCTCGTCCGCCAGCCCGCTTGACCGGCCGCCGCTTCCCGGCTTGATCGGCAGGCCGGCCGGTGCGATCCTGTCCGGGTTCCGCCAACCCGGAGGCAGCGTTCGTGGACACACTCCTGTTCGGTTTCGGCGGCGGCCTGCTCGCGGCCCTCTGCGCCGTCCTGGGCTGGCGCCTGGCCCGCCGCCGGCGCCGCCGCGCCGCCGCGCCCACCGTCGCCTACGAGAGCTTCATCACCAGCATGAAGGCCGTCGGCGAGCTGAGCGTCTTCCGCATCATGACCAAGGAGGTGATCACCGCCAGCGAGCACTGGTTCGGCGAGTTCGGCAAGAAGTACCTGAACTGGCTGCTGTCGAGCCAGCGCATCACCCTGGTCATCGAGTTCGACGTGGACTTCCGCTACGACCTGACCGACCCCGCCTTCCGGGTCGAGCGCCAGGGCGAGGGCGCCTTCCTGATGCGCATGCCCCCCTGCCGCCACGAGGTGCTGATCCGCGACATGCGCATCCACAGCGAGGACAAGGCCGAGCTGCTGCCCTGGCTGATGCCCGACCTGCTGGGCCGGTTCTTCACCGGCGGCTTCACGGTCGAGGCCAAGAACAAGCTCATCAGCGAGACCCGGGTGCAGGCCAGCCGCTTCGCCGGCGAGCTCGTGCGCAAGGCCGGCGGCGAGGCCCAGAAGTCGGCGGCCGGCACCCTGACCATGCTGGCCCAGGGCCTGGGCGCCTGGCGCGTGGACTTCGACTTCACCGCCGCCGAGGGCTTCCACCCCGTGGTGGACACCTCGCGCCTGGAGCGGGCGCTGCCGGATCCCCAGGGCCCGGGCGACAGGACGGGGCGATGAGCCGGCGCACGGTGGTCGGCGTGATGGGCGGCTCGGTCTGCGACGAACGCACCGCCCGGCTGGCCCGCGCGCTGGGGCGCGGCATCGCCCGGGCCGGCTGGGTGCTGCTTTCGGGGGGACGGCCCACGGGGGTGATGCAGGCCTCGGTCACCGGCGCCCACGAGGCGGGCGGCCTGACGGTCGGCGTCCTCTTCGACGACGACCGCGAGGGCGCCGCCGCGGGCCTGGACCTGGTGATCCCCACGGGCATGGGCGCCGCGCGCAACATCGTCAACGTGCTGGCCAGCGACGCCGTGGTCGCCTGCTGCGGCAGCGGCGGCACCCTCAGCGAGATCGCCATGGCCCTGCGCTTCGGCCGGCCGGTGGTGCTGCTGGACTTCGATCCGGGGGCGGCGTTCCTGGACCGGTGTGGCAGCGGCCGCTGGTCCCTGGCCGCCACGCCGGACGAGGCGGTCGTGCAGGTCCGGGGCTTCCTTGCCGACCTGGGCCGGGCGTAGACCGGCGGAAGGACGCCAACGTGGATTTCGACTTCGATACCCCGGTCGAGCGGCGCACCAGCGACAGCGTCAAGTGGCGGCGTTACGCGGACCGTGACATCCTGCCCCTGTGGGTGGCGGACGCCGACTTCCGCTCGCCGCCGGCGGTGGTCGAGGCGGTGCGACGCCGGGCCGAGCACGGGGTCTTCGGCTACGGGGGGCCGTCCCCGGAGCTGGCCGCGGCCGTGGTGGAGACCTGCAAACAGGAGTGGGGCTGGCCCGTCGCGCCCGCCTGGCTGGTCTGGCTGCCGGGCCTGGTCACGGGCCTGAACGTGGCCTGCCGCGCCGTGGGTGGCCGGGGCGATGCCGTGGCTTCCTACACGCCGGTCTACCCGCCCTTCCTGAAGTCGCCGGCGCTGCAGGAGCGCGAGCTGGTGACGATCCCCCTGTCGGGCGACAACCAGGCCGGCTGGGGCATCGAGCGCGGCCGCCTGGAGCGGGGGCTGGCCCAGAACGCCCGCCTGCTGCTGTGGTGCCATCCCCACAATCCCGTCGGCCGGGCCTGGCGCCGGGAGGAGCTGCAGGCCGTGGCCGAGGCCTGCCTGGCCCGGCGCATCATCATCTGCAGCGACGAGATCCACGCCCAGCTGGTGCTCGAACCGGGGGTCCGGCACGTCCCCATGGCGGCCCTCGGCCCGGAGGTGGCGGCCCACACGATCACCCTGCTGGCTCCGAGCAAGGCCTTCAACGTGGCGGGGCTGGGCTGCGCGGTCGCCGTGATCCCGGACGACGACCTCAGGCGCCGGTTCAAGCGCGCCATGGCCGGCATCGTGCCCGAGGTGAACGTCATGGGTTTCGCGGCCGCCGAAGCCGCCTGGACCCATGGCGGGGCCTGGCTGGCCGCCCAGAACACCTACCTCAGGCAGAACCGCGACCTGCTGGCCCGCCGCGTCGGCGCCCTGCCGGGGGTGACCATGCCGCAGGTGGAGGCCACCTACCTGGCCTGGCTGGACGTGCGGGCCCTGGGCCTGGCCGATCCGGCGGCCCATTTCGAGGACCACGGCCTGGGCCTGAGCGACGGGC
>JACZKN010000528.1 GCA_014859985.1 Candidatus Krumholzibacteriia bacterium
CCGGGAAGCCTCCAGCCGGCCCAGGACGACCCGCCAGCCGGCCAGCAGCACCACCGGCATGCCCAGCAGCAGCCACCAGGCCGGCGAACCCGTGAAGGCCGCACCGGCCGCACGGAGGCGGCGCGGCGGCGCCTGGATGAAGGCCAGGTCCTGGCCCAGGCGCGCGATGCCGCTGCGCAGGAAGCCCGACTCCGCCAGATCCCCGGTCGGGACCGTCCCGGGCTCCACATGCACCCGGTGCACCGGCGTGGTGGAGGTGACGTAGCGTCCCCGGCCGGCGTCGAACCAGGTGACGGACGTGGGCGGGATCGTGAGGGTGCCCGCCCGCTCGGGCACGAGCACCTTCTCCACGCCGAGGCTGCCCTGCAGGCGTTCGCCCCGCAGGCCGACGGCGAAGGACTCGGCGGCGGCGTGCATGCGGGCCGCTTCCGGTGGCGGCACCTTCAGGCCGGCGAAGCCCTTGAGGAAGCCGTCGGCCACCAGCTGCAGCTCGAGTTCGACCGGTTCGCCCGCGGCCACGGTGTCGGGCGCGACCCGCGCGGTCAGCTGCAGGTCGTTGGCGACCAGGCCACTGAACTCCGGGGGCGCCGGCTGGGGCAGCGGGCGCACGTCGACCGTCAGGCGTTCGCTGCGCAGGATCCGCGGCCCCTGGGAGCGGCGCCGCGAGTTGAAGAAGCGGTCGAAGACGTCCTCGGGAAACGCCAGTTCCGCCGGCTCGATCACCAGCTTCCCGGCCCGGGTCGGGAACAGGGCGTAGCGGATCTCCGTGACCGAATAGACCCTGCCCTCGCGCACTTCGCGCAGGGCCCGCTCCGGCCCCAGGTCCTCGCGCCAGAAGCCCTCGGTCCGCGGCGGCGTGTAGGACGGGTTGTTCCAGGGCTGCACCCGCCACCAATAGCGGAAGGTCAGGATGATCTGCTCGCCGAGCCAGGCCTGCGGCTTGTCCACCTCCAGGGTGACGAAGATGTCGCTCCCGGCGCCGCCCGGCACAGGCGGCGACGGGAACGCGGCCGGCGGCGCCGTCCGGTTGCCGGTATCGGTCGGCGGCGCACCCGGCTGGGGGGCGGTCACCGTCACCCGCAGGGGCTCGGTGCGGCAGGTCTGGCCCTGTGCCGTGGCGGTGACGGCCCCGATCTCCAGGCTGCCCTCGGTCTCCACCCGCAGGTACCAGGTCCGGGTGACCGTGGTGCGCGTCCGGCCGTTGACCACGCTCATGCTCTGGTTCGTGCCGCCGTTGTAGACCCGCACGCCCGGCAGGTCCGGCAGGGCGAAATCCACGGACCAGCCGATGTCGCCTTCCACCGAGACCGTCAGCGCCAGCTCGCCCCCGGCCGGCACGGTCGTGCGGTTGACCCGCGCCTCGCACACCATCGCCGCCGGCGCCGCCGGCGCCACGGCCAGCAGG
>JACZKN010000529.1 GCA_014859985.1 Candidatus Krumholzibacteriia bacterium
CCCCCGGTCCTGGTGGCCCCGGCCCGCGACGCGGTGCTGCCCGAGCCGGTGGTGGAATTCCGCTGGGACAGCCCGGGCCACCGGGCCGCTCCCCATGACCTGGAGGTCGCGGCCGACAGCACCTTCGCCGCCCCGCAGACCCGCGCCGGCGTCCCCGGCGGCGCGTTCCGCGAAGCCGAGCCGCTCGCCGACGGCACCTGGTTCTGGCGGGTGCGGGCCGCCCCCGACGGCGGCGAGGCCGGCCCCTGGTCGGCCGTCGGCCGGTTCCGGGTCGAACGTCCACCCCTGCTTACGTCTACCCTCATCGTGCCGATCGAGCCGGGCGGCGCCGAGCTGCTGGTCGACGGCATCAGCGTCGGTACGGTCACCGGCCGCAAGTCCTTGACCCTGGCTCCCGGCCGCCACACCCTGGTGGCGCGCCTGGCCAGGAGCGTCGAGAAGGAGATCTCGCGCGAGGTGGACCTCCAGGCGGGCGAAGAGCTTACCCTGACCCCTCCGATCCGCTTCCGCCTGCCGGAGCCCCCGCCTGCAACGAGGATTTCAATTACCATCGTGTCGCTCCTGGAGGGCCAAGGGATTCCTGGCGCCAGCATCGAGATTGATGGTAGGATGGTTACGGCTGGAGAGACACCCTACGTCGTCGAACTTCCCACCGGGAACCACCGCATCGTCGTCAGGAAGATGATCGATGGCCAGCAATGGACCGGTGAATCCGAACTAGTCGTGCGGGGGGGCATGGACAAGACCCTCCGCATCGCCCTGCAGCCGCGCTGACCCGCGGCGCACGGACGTACCTGGCAGACCCACCCCAACGAGGGAGATGGACATGGGCGGCATTCCACGAAGCGTTTCACCCGCGCGGCGATTCCCGGCATGGCAGACGATGGTGCTGGTCCTGGCGGTCGTGACCGTCGCGGCGCCGGCGTTCGCCCCGGCCCCGGCCGCGGCCGGGACCACGGTGGCCGAAGAGGTGGCCAAGGCCCTGGGCCTGTGCTGGAACGGCGAGTTCGACCAGAGCCTGGCCCTGGCCTCGAGCCTGCTCGAACGCGACGACCTGGAGGCCGACGACCGCGTGGCCGTCTACTCGGCCCTCAGTTCCATCCACTACTCCATGGGCAAGCAGCACGCGGGCCAGGCCTTCGCCTACCTGGAGAAGATCCGCGAACTCGACCCCTGCCTGGCCAGCCTGCCGTCCGACTTCTGGACCAAGCCGCTGCGCGAGCAGTGGTACCGCGCCCTGCAGGCCAACGGGCAGCTGGTCTGCGCCACGACCGCGTCGCCGGAGATCCGCACCGTCGCGGTCATGGAGTTCGACAACTACTCCGCCGGCAAGTACCAGGAGGAGCTGGGCTTTTTGACCAAGGGCCTGAGCGACTTCTTCGAGGCCGATTTCCGCGAACTGGGCGGCCTGAAGGTGGTCGAACGCGACAAGATCGACTTCGTGCTCAAGGAGATCATGATGGCGAAGGAGGGGCTCGTGGACGAGTCCACGGCGGTGAAGGCCGGCAAGCTCCTGGGCGCGCAGATCATGATCTTCGGCAGCGTGATGCAGACCGACGGCAAGAACGCCCGCATGCTGGTCAAGGCCGTCAAGGTCGAGACCTCCGAGATCCTGGCCACGGCCGAGCGCAAGGGCAAGCCCGACTTCTTCGCGATGCAGGAGGAGCTGGTCAAGGATCTCGCCGGGAAGCTCGACATCGCCATCAGCCCCGCGGCCGAGCAGCAGATCGAGGCCAACGGCAGCGACAACGGCGACGCCGCGGGCCAGTACGCCAAGGGCCTGTACCACGTGGACCGCTACGAGTACGCCAAGGCCTACGACTGCTTCAAGCGCGCCTACGAGCTGGACAACACCTACGCCGAGGCCAAGCACAAGATGGACATCTACCGGCCCCTGGCCCTCTCCTCGTGAGCGGGAGGCTCGACATGCGACGTATCCTGCCGATCCTGGCGCTTGCCGCCTGCCTGCTGCCCGGCGGGTGCTCCCCCGGCTACTACCGGCAGGCGCGGACCCTGGCCGAGGCGGGCGACCCGGCCGGCGCGGTCCCCCTGTACTACCGCGAGATCCAGGAGCATCCGGCCAACGCGGCGGCCTGGCGCGAGCTGGGCGTGGCCTTCTACGACCAGGGCGAGTACACCCAGGCCGAGGAGGCGCTCAAGCGGGCCGCGGGCATCGAGCCCGACGCGCGCACGCAGCTGTACCTCGGCATGGCCTACGAGCGCCGGGACGACCCCGACCTGGCCCTGCGCGCCTACGGCAACGCCCTGGGCCTGCAGCCCGGCGGCCGCACCCGCGACCTGATCGAGGCCCGCGTCGATGCGCTGACCCGTGAGCGCGTGCTGCGCGAGGTGCGTCGGTCCCTGGCCGGCGAGAGCGACCTGGATCCCGCCGAGATCCCCGACAACACCGTGGCCGTGGTCGAGTTCGCCGGCGGCGACCTGCCGCCGGACCTGCAGCCCCTGACCCGCGGCCTGGCCGAGTTCACCGCCCTGGACCTGGCGAAGGTGGGGTCGCTGCGCGTGGTGGACCGCCTGAAGATGGACGCCATCCGCAAGGAGCTCGAGCTGAGCCGTTCGCAGTTCGCCGATCCGACCTCGGCGCCCCGCATCGGCAGGCTGGTGGGCGGCCGGCACATCGTCACCGGCACGCTGCTGGGTCTGGGCGACGAGGCGGTGCGGCTGGACGGCGCCGTCGTCAACACCGTCGACCAGTCGGTGCGGACCGCCGAGCACGCCGACGGCGCCCTGCAGGACATCTTCAAGGTGCAGAAGAAGTTCGTGTTCGACGTGATCGACGCGCTGGGCATCACCTTGACCCCCGAGGAGCGCACCGAGATCGAGAAGGTGCCCACCGAAAACTACCTGGCGTTCATGGCCTACAGCCGCGGCCTGGAGCTGCGCGACCGCAACGACCTGGGCGCCGCCCGCCTCGAGTTCCAGAAGGCCACCTCGGCCGATCCGGGCTTCTCGCAGGCGGCCGGCCAGGGCAGGTCGGTGTCGTCGCTGCTGGCCGCGGGCTTCGGCGGTCCCGTCGACTTCGGGCAGTTCACCACGGCCGTCGCCGCCGTCGCCGACGCGGGACCCGCCGCCGGCGGGTTGGCCGGCTTCCAGGCCACCATGACCACCTGGAGCGGTTTCGTGCCCGTGGGCACCGATCTGGGCAACTTCGGCCAGTGGGTCGATTCGCCGCCGCATACGCTCTTCCAGGGCAATGTCGACGTCATCGTGAGGGGGGACCTGAATGTTCGTCCGTAGCGGTTTCCTGGCGGCCGCGCTGCTGGCGGGACTCGGCCTGGCGGCCGCGCCGGCCCGGGCGCAGATCATCTACGGTCAGCCGGCCCAGGGGGAGATCGACCTGGTCTACGCCCACTGGAAGCTGACCCTGGACGAGGACGAGGTGACCATCGACCAGTTCGCCGTCCCCGTCACGGCGTTCCTGCCCCTGCGCGAGAACCTCGAGGCCCGCGTCTACGTCGCCCAGTCCAACACCACGGTTTCGCAGCTGGGCCAGGACTTCGAGTTGAACGGGCTGACCGACCTGCGCCTGCAGGTCAACCAGAGCCTGGCCGGCGACCAGGTGCTGCTGGGCCTGGGCGTGAACCTGCCCACCGGCAAGAAGGGCCTGTCGCTGGACGAGGAGTGGGTGGTCATGAACTACCTCTCCCAGACCTTCCTCAGCTTCCCGGTGCGGCGGCTGGGCGGCGGGTTCGGCCTGAACGCGACCCTCGGCGGCGCCAAGGAAGTGGGCGACTACCGGCTGGGCCTGACGGCCGGCTACGACCTGGCCGGAGCCTACGAGGCCTACCTCGACCAGGGCGACTACAAGCCCGGCAACGCGTTCGCCGTGACGCTGGGCGCCCAGCGCGAGTTCGGGACACGGCTGCTGAACGCCGACCTGACCTTCACCACCAGCTCCGACGACAAGCTGGACGACACGCCGGTGTTCAGCCGGGGCGACGAGCTGGCGTTCCACGCGGGGCTGGCCGGCAAGGCCGGCGCCAAGGGCTACCGCGGTGATGCCTACTACCGCCTGCGCGGCCGCAACACCGTGTACGACCCCGACGGCATCCTGCTGCAGCAGCTGAAGATCTACGGCAACGAGTTCCTGCTCGGCGGCGCCCTGGACTTCCACGGCGCTGCGGGGTGGGCCTGGGGCCCGCGCGCCGACCTGCGGCTCATCGCGGGCAACGAGTTCGGTTTCGGCTCGACCAGCGTGGTCGGCCTGGGCGGGCAGGTGGCGCGGGCGTTGACGCCTCACCTGAACCTGACCCTGAACCTGAAGTATTTCACCGGTTCCACCCACGGCGGCGAGATCGACCTGACGGGCTACCAGGCCTGGGTCGCCGCCGGCGGGACCTTCTGAGGAGGCGGACTGTGATGTCGCACCGGATCGAGGGACGTCGCCTGCTCCCGGGCGGCGCCGCCGCCGTGGCGCTGGCCCTGGCGTTGGTCGCCGGAGGCTGCGCCGAGAAGATCGCCGGCCCGCAGCAGGCCGCGCGGGTGGTCGTGGCCCTGGACCTCAAGGGCGGTGCGGCGGTCACCTTCCGCCTGACCGCGTGGGCTGCCGACATGGACACCGTCTCGGTGCTGATGGTGCCCGACGGCGACCTGCTGGCCGGCTATCTGAACATCCCCGCCGGCGTCCGGCGGCACTTCCTGGTCGAGGCGCTGGACATCGAAGGCGTCGTGCTCTACAGCGGCGAGACCGTGCGCGACGTGGTGTCGCTGGTGCCCCTTGACCTGACCATCCCGATGGAGCCGGTGGTGCCCATGCTCTTCCTGAACCCGCACTTCGCGCAGGTTCCGCTGGGCTCGCCGTTCACCATCACCGTGCACGCCAACGACCTCGCGAACCTCTCCAACGCCGGCGTCGGCCTGTCGCTGTTCGGTTTCAACGGCTACAAGCTGGCCGAGACCGCGCTCATCGACTCGGTGACCCTCGCCCCGGCGCAGGTGGAGCGGGGCAGTTCCCTGTCCTACGACAACTACGGCTTCGGGGAGATCTACTTCACGGTGGCGAACGAAGGCCCCATCGTCGACGACGAGGGCGACGGCGCCCTGGTGGTGGTCCACTGCCGCACCCAGGACACCTGGCCCGGCGAACCGGTGGAACTCGTGCCGGCCATGTACATCGAGGTCCTCGGGGGCTACGACGGTCCCGAGGTCTACCTCGACACCGCACGCTACCGCCTGGTGCGCAGCCGCGTGCCCGAGTCGTTCCTGGGCGACACTTACGACGACGACGGGGTGGCCTTGGTGAACCTTGGCGGCGGCGAGGCGCTCCTGGCCGGCACCGTCCGCCCCGCGTCCGAGGGGTACTTCGAGCTGTACCTCGCCCGCCTGGGCGCCGGCACCACGCCCTTGCTCGAGGTACGGACGGACTGGAGCGACTACCTGACGACCAGCGGACTGGCCCGCGGCGAGGGGGCCAGCTTCTTCATCAGCCGCGTCGATCCCTTCCAGGGCTCGGGCGCTGTCGCCCGCGTCAACGCCTTCGGCGGCGAGGCTTGGTACGAGAACCTGGACCAGTACGGCGGCGGCAGTCCCCATGCCGTGGCGGCGCGCCCCGGCGGCGGCTGCGTCGCGGCGGGCTCGTGGGACAACGACGGCCGGCACTACCTGCTGATGGCCTTCGGCCCCGCCGGCTTCCAGCAGCGCTACGCCCCGGCCGACTTCAGCTCCGACCAGGAGCTGAGGGCGGTGGTGGCCCTGGACGACACCACCTTCGTCGCCGCCGGCTACCGGCACCCGTTCTCCGCCTCCGGCGACGCCATCCTGGCCAAGTTCGTGCTCCGCGGGGCCCTGAGCCCCGTGTGGGTCCGGCCCCTGGGCGGCGAGGGCCACGAGACTGCCCTGGACCTGCTGCGGCTCGGTGACGGCGGCTTCCTGATGGTCGGCGCGGTCGCCGCGAACCAAGGCGGCCTGAACGACGTCCTGGTGATCCGCACGGACGCCGAGGGCCGGCCCGTGTGGACGCGCAGCTTCGGCAGCGGCGACTTCGACGAGGTCGCCACCACCGTCTGCGCCACCCCCGACGGGGCTTTCGTCGCCGCCGGCTACGTCAGGAATGGCAGGCAGAACCGCGACGTCTTCCTGGTGAAGTTCGACGGCACGGGCCGGCAGATCTGGGAAAACACGCTGGGCGGACCCGGCGACGAATACGTGCGGGACATCATCCCCTTCGGCGGCGGTCTGCTGGCGACCGGCACGGCGTCCCCGGGTCCCCTGGGGGGCCAGGACATCCTGGTGCTGCGGCTGGGCAGCGATGGGAAGCAGCTGGCCGAGTGATCGCCGGCGGCGGCCTGCGCCGGGCCTGGCCCCTGCTGGCAGCCGCCGCGTACGGTCCCGTGCTCGTGGCCGCCACCGGACTGGTGCCCGCCTGGGGCCGCTGGTACACGGCGAGCCCGTTCTACCGGGAGCAGGTCGACGCCCTCCTGCACGGCAGGCTGGCCTTGAGCGCCGATCCGGCGGCGTTGCGCCATGACCTGGCCTGGGCCGGCGGCGGCGTCCAGCAGGTCTGGGGGTTGGGCGTGCCGCTGTGGCGCCTGGTCCCGGAAGCGGTGGCGCGTTGGGTGGGTGCGGCCGGCTTTCCGGGCATGGTCTGCTTCGCCCTGGCCCTGTCCCTGGCGGCCTGGCTGGTGGTCCGTGCGCTGCGCGATCCCGGCCTGCCAGGACCGCCGGTTCGTACTCCTTCGCTCCCTGGCTTGCCGCTGGCCGGCGGTGCGCTGCTGCTCCTGGGGGCTCCTCCTTTCGTCAACCTGCTGCACAGCCGCTTCGAGATCTGGGAGGAGGCGGTCGCCTACGAGTACGTCTGGGGGCTGGCGCTCGCCGCCGCCCTGGTGCGGCTGGCCGTGCGGCCGACGCCGCGACGCCTTGGGCTGGTCTGTGTCCTGGCGGGCTGGGGCGGGCTGGTGCGGCCGACGCTCGTGCTGTCGGGCTTCGGCGCCCTGGCCGCGGGCAGGGGCTCCT
>JACZKN010000530.1 GCA_014859985.1 Candidatus Krumholzibacteriia bacterium
ACGGCGATCACCGCCGCGGCGGCCGCGATGATGCCCAGCACCCGTCTGCGCCCGCGCCGGGTCGCGCCCGCGCCGGCCGGGTCCGTGGCCAGGGCCCGTTCCATCTGCCCCGCGCTGGTCCAGCGCCGGGCCGGGTCCGCGGCCAGAGCGGTCTCCACCGCCTGCACGAATCCCGCCGGCAGGTCGGGCCGCCGGTCCAGCAGCGGCGTGCGGCGGCCCGCGGCGTGGGCCTGTTTCAAGTCGGCGATGGTGTCGGCCTCCACGGGGTAGCGCCCCGTGACCAGCCGGTACAGCAGCACACCCAGGGAGTAGAGGTCGCCGGCCGCACTGTGCGCGCCGCCGGCCAGGATCTCCGGCGCCAGCACCAGCGGCGTGCCGCTGAAGAAGCCGGCGCCGGCCGGGGCGGCGGCGTTCTCGGTCCCCGCGCCGAAGTCCATCAGCACGATGCGCCCCCGGCTGTCGCGCATCACGTTGGCGGCTTTCACGTCGCCGTGCACCAGGCCGGCGGCGTGGACCGCGGCCAGGGCCCGGCACAGCTCGCGCCCGCACGCCGCGGCTTCGCCCGCGCCGAGGATCGTACCGTCGGCCAGCCGCTGCTCGAGGGTCACGCCGTCCAGCAGGTCGGTCCAGAAGCCCACGCGGCCGTCGTGTTCGTCGGCGCCGTGGATCACCAGCACGTTGGGATGGCGCACCCGGGCCATCAGCCGCGCCTCCGCCAGGATGCGGCGGGCGTGCAGGCCGCCGCCGGGCAGGTCGTCCCGCAGCAGCTTCAGGGCCACCTCGCGCTGCAGCTGCGGATCGAAGGCCCGGTAGACGGTGCCGTAGGCGCCGGCGCCCAGCCGGTCGCCGATCCGCAGCGGCCCCCAGGACTCGCCCGCCGGCACGGCCGCGGGGGCGCGGAACACCGTGCCGATGCGCTCCAGCAGGCGCAGGCCGTCCAGCTCGGGGGCCAGGTCGGGGTGGTCCCGCCGCGCGGCGGTCCAGTCCACGGCGATCTCGTCGGTGATCGCCGCCGCCACCTTGCCCAGCCCGTCACCAAGGTCCATCGCGCAGCGCCTCCTTGTCGATGGTCTCGGCCAGCCGCACCAGCCCCCGCGCCACCAGCATGCGCGCCGCGTTGGCCGACGGCTTGCCCAGCAGGGCGGCGATCTCCCCGTGCCCGCAGCCCATCTCCAGCCGCAGGGTCACGGCCGCCCGCTGGTCGTCGGTCAGCGCGTCGAGAGCGGCCTCGTAGGCCTCCAGGGCCCGCACGCCGATGGTCTGCTCCAGCGGCGACGGCCCGGGCGCCGGCAGACTGTCCTCGGGCGGCTCGCCCCGCGGCCGGGTCGAGGCAGCGCGCACCTCGTTGCGCAGGTTGTTCAGGAAGCTGCGCCTGAGGTAGGCCAGGAACGCCCCCGGATGCCGCGAGTCGAACGTCTCCAACCTGTTCAACACGCGGACGAGGGTGATCTGCACGAGGTCCATCGTATCGGAGAGGCCGCGGGCGGAGGCGGGGAGGCGGCCGTGGGCCCAGCGTTCGAGCAGAGGGCCGTACTGGCGCAGGAGGCGGTCGACGGCCGCGGCGTCACCGGTGCGGGCCTGGGCCAGGAGTTCCGCGGTGGAATCCAGGCGCTCGGGCTCGGGACCCGGCTGTGCCGCTTGGTCTTGCATCGCCCCTCCCGTCCCGGGCGCGCCGCGGGAGGCGCCCACGGCCCCGATTGTAACGGAAGCGCGATCATTGGCACAAGCGGCGTGACGAGCCGTCCGGCGCTCAGAGCGCGCGCGTCCCCCAGGCCGCCAGCGCAAAGATCCAAGCCAGGTTGATGGGCACGACATACGAATAGAACAGCGGACCCGTCTTCCCCGTCTCCGCGCGCGTGACCTCCCGGTACCTGTTGAGGTTCCGGAAGACGAGCGGCCCGAGGAACAGGATCGAGGTCCTGGTGCCGCGCGGCTCCAACGCCTTGGCCACCAGGATCGCCGATACGAGTGCCCACACGCCGCTGACGATCGCCAGAAGCAGGAAGATATCGGATACGTTCATGTCAGCCCCCTCTTCCTCGTCCCCACCGGGTATCTGCCGGATCATCTACCCGGCAGGCAAGGGTTCCATTCGCCCGATCAGTTCGGACCCGAACCAAATCCCGCGACACCCGCCGCCGGAGTCCGCTGTCCGTGCCGTCGGCCGCTCGTGCCGCGGTCATGATCGGGGAGTCATTCCCAGCCCGGGTCGAGCACGAATGCGATGATCCGCATGGGCTGGCCGCAGTGCTGGCACTCCAGGGGCGGGCTCTCGAAGATGGAATCGCTGCGCGGTTCGTCGGGCGGCGGGTCGGGGGCGGACGCGGCCGCCGGCAGCGCCATCCGGCGCCGTGCCCCCTCCAGCACTTGCAGCATCGAACCGGCCGAGCCCGCGCTGGCGGTCGCGGCCTGCCGCAGGTTCGCGATCGGCGCCAGCACCCCGCAGTACCGGTGCTTGTGGCGCCGGGGCGGGGTCACCAGCCCGGCCAGGCGATCCAGCAGCTGGGTCCAAGGTGGGGCATGCCGTCTCCTTGCGCGGCGAGCCTGCGGCCCGGTGGGGAATGGATGCAAAGCATAAGCCCGCCGCGACCCGGCCACCATTCGGCTAGCGGCGGCCGGCTAGGGGCCGATCGTGACCATGCCGGCCGCCGCTTCGAAGCGCAGCGGCGTGGTCAGCGTGACCGTCTCGGGGTACGCGCCGCCCAGCAGGAAGACTAGGCGGCCGCCGGGCGACGCCAGGATCTGCGCCGCCGCGACGTGGTAGAGCGGGAAGGCGCGCAGGTCGCCGGTGTTGCCGAAGGCGCGGGCCAGCCACAGTGTGCCCGAGGCGTACTCGTAGACCTGGATGCCGCCGTGCCCGTAGCGGTTGTCGGCGCCGGCTGCTCCCCAGTCGCGCCAGGCCAGGGCCTGCTGCTGCAGCAGCCAGGCCACGGCGTAAGGGTCCTGGCTCGGGTCCGCGGAGTAGAAGGCGCCGGCGGCGCCCGCGGCGTTGGCCGCGGCGCCGCTGGTGGCGCCGAACGCCCGCAGGTTCGGCTGGTCCCAGGCCACGGTCGTGTTGGTCGGCGCCACCAGGTCGGGCAGGACCATGCCACCGTTGCTCGGCCCCTGGCTGCTGTCGTCCACGAGGACCCCGTCGCTGCCGTTGGGGGATGCGAAGTCCAACCACGAAACCGCACCCACGGCCAGCACCAGCGGATGGGTGGAGTTGGCCGGCGCCATGTTCGATCCCGAGGGGACGATGTGTTCCTTCCAATCGCAGCCGATGGCGTAGAGCTCGCAGAGCGCGTTCACCCCCGAGTGCTTGCGCACGGACAGGTCCAGGGTCTGGAGGTAGCCGGTCTGGTTGAGGTAGCCCAGTTCCTCCGGATCCGCGCCGCCGCCGGCGGCGTAGTCCAGGAGGGCGAGCCCCGCGTCGTAGAGGTAGATGTCGTAGTCGCAGACGCCGCCGCTGTTGTCCCACTGCAGGAACGCGCGCATGTCGCGGTCGGGCAGCAACTCGACCTGGAGGTAGCGGTCGCCGCCGCCGAAGTCGTGCCAGGCCGGATCCGTCGCGAGCGGCGTGAAGGTCCCCTCCCAGTGCTGCCGGGCCCAGTTGCCCACCGAGCAGAAGACCAGGATCCCGTGGTCCGCCGCGCGGTTGACGGCCTGGTTGACCACGCCCGAGTTGTCGGGCCAGCCGGCGCCGGTCGAGCCCACCGACAACGACAGGATGTCGACGCCGTGGGCTATCATGTCGTCGACCGCCGGACCCCACTGCTTGTTCGTGGCGGTCTTGTAGAGCCGGTACTGCGCGCCCGGGCAGTAGTCGTAGATGACCTCAACGCAGTTGGTGCCGTGGTCGTAGGTGCCGGCGTCGATCGGCTCGGCCGTGAAGTTCATGGATTCGTACGTGGCCGGCGCATCCCCGTGGGCTTGCGACAGGGCCAGGTAGCCGAAGCCGCCATCGAGGATGGCGATGGTTAGGCCCGACCCGTCGGCCCCGCCATCCCGGTAGCTGGCGGCGTTGGTCGCGGCCGGACCCTCGCCGGGATAGGCGCAGAGCAGTGGCGGATGGACGGCCGTGATCCGGTAGCCGGGCGGCAGGGCCCGGGCGAGGGCGACCAGGCTGGCCGGCGGCACCCGGGCCACCCGCCACTGCTCCCAGGCGGTCTCCCCGCGCGCGCCGAAGGCGGCGAGGATTTCGTCGCCCACGGCGCCCGAGCCATCGGGACCGCGGAGGCTGACATGGATCAGCCCTTCCTCGTCCACCACCAGCCCGCGCGCCGCCAAGGCGCGGCGCAGCTCACCGGGCGCCTTGGCGCTCGCGTTGGCCTCGCAGTCGGCCTGGTACAGGTTGCAGGCCAGGGGCAGGTCGCGGGGCGGTTCGGGCGGGAGCGGCCGCGCCAGCGGCTTGACCTGCGCCGGCGCCGGGCCGGCGGCGGCCGCACCCAGCGTTACGGATAGGGCGAGGACAACAAGGGGCCCGGCTGTGCATGGCCGCCTCCTTGGGGATCGCGTTGGCGGGGCCGATCGGTGGCAGGCGCGAACGGGTCCGGCGAGCAGTTCCGGCCCCGGCACGTGCGGTCATCGGCCTTCGTCGGAACCAACACGCGCCGGGTGGGGAATCGCACGGTAGGGGCCGTGCGCCCGCCGTCTCGGGCGGGGGCGGTATGACCTGCACGCGCCTGGACGGCTATGCCCGCCCCTCCATCACGCATTGCCTGTTCAAGGGCAACGTGGCGGATCTCGGCGGGGTCGGCAGCGACAACGCCGCCTTCGTGATGCGCTTCTGCACGTTGAGCGGCAACGCCGCCGGCTCGGCGGTCGCCCACTGGGACGATGCCTTCATCACGCTCTCCTGCTGCAACGTCTACGGGAACGCGGGGGGGGCTGGACGGGCGTCATCGCCGGCCAGTATCCCGGCGCGGGGAACATCTCGGCCGCACCGCGATTCTGCTCCGCCCTGCCGGACGACGAGCGGTCCTGGATTCTGCAGAGCGACTCGCCCAGCGCCGCAGAACAGTCGGCGGGCGGGCAGATCGGGGCGGATAGGCGGATAGGCATTCCAACCGCCTATTCGCCCCCACCACCCCGGCCCAGCCGACCTGAATCCCCCTGATGGTACTCCCCCAGGCCACCGGCCGACAAGCCGCCAGTCCGTCGGGCCGCCGCGCCCGGCGCAATCCACCGCCGAATCCTCCGTCTGCCGCCCCGACCGGGCACACCGCGGCGACGGCCGCTGCCGACCTCCGGTCCGTTGCCTTGGGCGATGGGGTCACTCCCAG
>JACZKN010000531.1 GCA_014859985.1 Candidatus Krumholzibacteriia bacterium
GGGCGGCCGGGAACGGGGCGAGGCCCGGGCCGACTTCCTGCGGGGCCTGCTGGCCGGCCCGGCCGCCTGACCCGCTTTCGCGGTCAAGTCGCGGCGCCGTCGCACGATGAAACAGGGCAGGATCGGCGCCGCGGCCCCGCAGCGCGTGGTAGCGCCGTCCCCGCCGCGCCAGTATATTGCTGGCGACCGGATCGGCGGCGGGGGATTGGATCCGCATACCGCCCGCGCAGGCGAATGGAGGCGCTTCGGCATGAACGACCGTTTCACCCAGAGGGTACGCAAGGTTCTGTTCCTGGCCCGCGACGAAGCCGGCCGGTTGCAGCACGACTACATCGGGACCGAGCACCTGCTGCTGGGCGTGATCCGCGAGGGCGAGGGGGTCGCGGCCAACGTGCTGCGGCGCCTGAACGTGGACTTCGACCGGCTGCAGAAGGCCATCGAGGATTCGGTCACCGCGCCCATGGGCCCGGTATCCATCGGCGAGATCCCCTTCACGCCGCGGGCCAAGAAGGTGCTCGAACTCTCCATCGACGAGGCCCGCCTGCACAACCACAACTACGTGGGCACGGAGCACCTGCTGCTGGCCCTGATCCGCGAGGGCGAGGGCGTGGCGGCCAGGGTGCTGCTGGAGTTCGGCGCCGACCACGAGAAGATCAAGCGCGAGGTGATGAAGGCCCTGGGCACCACGGCCGAGGGCGACGTGCGCGACCCGGCGCGCAAGCGCAAGCAGGCGAAGAAGAAGGAGGGGGGCGTCCTCGAGCAGTTCGGCCGCAACATGACCGACATGGCGCGCGAGGGCAAGCTCGACCCCACCATCGGCCGTTCCCGCGAGATCGACCGCTGCATCCAGATCCTCAGCCGGCGCAAGAAGAACAACCCCGTGCTGATCGGCGAGCCGGGCGTGGGCAAGACCGCCATCGTCGAGGGCTTCGCCACCCGCATCGTCGAGGGGAACGTGCCGGCGCTGCTGCGCGACCGCGAGATCGTCACCCTGGACCTCGCGAGCGTGGTCGCGGGCACCAAGTACCGCGGCCAGTTCGAGGAGCGCCTCAAACAGATCATGGCGGAGATCCGCGAGAATCCCGACGTGATCCTCTTCATCGACGAGCTGCACACCATCGTCGGCGCCGGCGGCGCCGAGGGCGCCATCGACGCCTCCAACATGCTCAAGCCGGCGCTCAGCCGCGGCGAGATCCAGTGCGTGGGCGCCACCACCATGGACGAGTACCGCAAGTTCATCGAGAAGGACGGCGCGCTCGAGCGCCGCTTCCAGCCGGTGATGGTCAATCCGCCCAGCGAGGCCGAGACCGTCGAGATCCTCTTCGGCCTGAAGGACAAGTACGAGTCCCACCACAAGGTGGCCTACGACGAGGACGCGATCCGCGCCGCGGTCTACCTCTCGAACCGCTACATCTCCGGGCGTGCGCTGCCCGACAAGGCCATCGACATCATCGACGAGGCCGGCAGCCGCGCGCGCCTGAGCATGACCATCGTGCCGCCGGACCTGCGCGACATCGAGAAACGCATCGAGGAGGTCATCGCGGAGAAGGAGTCGGCGATCCAGGCCCAGGAGTTCGAGAAGGCCGCCGGCTTCCGCGACGAGGAGAAGGAGCTGAAGAAGCGCCTGCAGGAGCTGAAGAAGGACTGGACCGCCGACACCAGCGACGAGCAGGCCACCGTCGACCAGCGGCTGGTGTGCCGGGTGATCGCCGACATGACCGGCATCCCCGTGGCCGAGGTCGAGGAGGAGGAGACGAACAAGCTCCTGCGCATGGAGCAGGAGCTGGGCAAGTGGGTCATCGGGCAGGACGACGCCGTGGCCGCCGTCTCCCGCTGCATCCGCCGCAACCGCGCGGGGCTGCGCGACCCGCGGCGCCCCATCGGCTCGTTCATCTTCCTGGGCCCCAGCGGCGTGGGCAAGACCGAGGTAGCCCGCCGCCTGACCGAGTTCCTGTTCGGCGACCAGTCGGCGCTGGTCCGCGTCGACATGTCCGAGTACATGGAGAAGCACTCGGTGTCGCGGCTGGTGGGCGCGCCTCCCGGCTACGTGGGCTACGACGAGGGCGGGATGCTCACCGAGAAGGTGCGCCGCAAGCCGTACAGCGTGATCCTGCTGGACGAGATCGAGAAGGCCCACCCGGACGTCTACAACATCCTCCTGCAGGTGCTGGAGGACGGGCAGCTGACCGACAGCTTCGGCCGCACGGTCGATTTCCGCAACGCGGTGCTGATCATGACCAGCAACGTGGGCAGCCGCCTGACCCACGAGTCCCGCGGCGTGGGCTTCGGCTCGGACGAGGCCGACCACAACACCCAGCGCGTGCAGTCGAACATCGACCAGGACCTGCGCAAGACCTTCAGTCCCGAGTTCCTGAACCGCATCGACGAGATCATCACCTTCCGGGGGCTGGACCGGGCGGACATCGCCCGCATCGTGGAAATCCTGCTCGCGGACGTGAGCAAGCGGCTGGCGAACCTGGAGATCCGTTTCGACTTCACCGCCGAGTGCAAGGACTTCCTCTGCACGGTGGGCTACGACCCGAAGATGGGCGCGCGGCCCCTGCGCCGGGCGATCCAGAAGTACGTGGAGGACCCCCTGAGCGAGAAGCTGCTGCGGGGCGAGGTCGGCAGCCGCAGCCGGCTGGTGATCGGCGTGGAGGGGGACAAGCTCTCCTTCCGGGCCGAGCCGGGCGCCACCGTCAAGACCTGAGTTGTGCCACCGAGATTGTGTCCGATGCGATCAGGCCGGCTTTGGAGAGGCTCTTTCTGGCCGATTCAGGCCGCATAGCGCCGCAGCCGCTCGACCCGGTTGCGGGCTCCCCGCGTCGCGATCCCGCGCTCGTAGTACGTCCGCCATCGCCCGGGCAGCCTGACCAGCGACGGGAACAGCCGCTCCGCCAGCACGTCCTGGACCGTCCAGGCCCGGTCCGTCATTC
>JACZKN010000532.1 GCA_014859985.1 Candidatus Krumholzibacteriia bacterium
GTCCAGGCGCGCGGCCAGTTCGCCGCGGGCGTCGGCCACCCGGTCGAAGAAGCGCTGCATGGGCGCGCTGCGCAGCCCGGCCAGGTCGTAGCCCACGCTCAGGTCGAAGGCGAACCCGGGCTCGGCGGGGTCGAGGACCCCGGCTTCGTGCTGCAGGATGCGGATGGCGCACCAGGCGTCGGCGTACTCGGCGAAGCTCCGCTCCAGGGGCAGCTCCTGGGACCACTCGCAGTTGAAGCCGGCGTCGGTCATGTCGATGCAGGGCCGCGCCACGTCAAGCTCGTCCCGGGTCTGCACGGTCTTCAGCTCGAACCAGCGCGCCCCGCCCAGCCAGGCCGCCACCAGGTTGCGCGCCAGCTGGGTGTGGGGGCCGGCGGCCACGCCCACGGGGGACTCCAGGCGGCGACCGTCGCGCACCAGGGCCAGGCGCGGGGCGGCGATCGTGAACAGGCAGAGGTCCTCGTGCAGGCCCAGCAGGGTGGACGACCGCAGGCGCTCGGCGCGCAGCTCCTTGAGCAGGGGCACCAGCCCCCGAAGGTGGAAGCGGTCGGTCCTGCCGGCGGGGCGGATCATCCGGCCGTCCGCGGACGGGCGCGGCGGACCAGCTCGCGCAGCACCACGCCCGGGTCGGCGCAGCGCCCGGCCAGGATCATCGCCGCAATCACGTAGGGCTTGCAGCCCGCCTGGCGGTAGAGGGGATCGCGGAAGCGGTCGAAGACCGGCGCCGTGACCTCGCCCTGTTCGCACGACACGCCGCTGATGTCCGCCGGCAGGCAGTGCAGGTACAGGCCCTTGCCGTCGCGGGTGGTGGCCATCAGCGCGTCGGTGCACTCCCAATTGCGGTGGTGCGCGTTCTGGGCCAGGCACTCCTGCTCCAGCGCCTGCAGCCCGGCGTGGTCGCGGGCCCGCAGCAGCTCGGTGCGCCGGCCCATCACCGCGTACGGCGCCCAGCTCTTGGGATAGACGATGTCGGCGTCGGCGAAGGCCTCGCCCATGCTCGTCACCTGGGTGAACGAGCCTCCGTTCTCCTGCGCCTGCCGTCCGGCCAGCGCGACGATCTCCGGGATCAGGCCGTAGCCCTCGGGGTGGGCCAGCACCACGTCCATGCCCAGCCGCGTCATCAGCCCGATGATGCCCTGGGGCACCGACAGGGGCTTGCCGTAGCTGGGGGAGTAGGCCCAGGTCATGGCCAGGCGCTTGCCGCGCAGGGCCTCCAGCGAACCGAACTCCCGCACCAGGTGCTGCAGGTCGGCCATGCTCTGGGTGGGATGGTCCCGGTCGCACTGCAGGTTCACCACCACCGGCCGCTGGGGCAGCACGCCGGCGGTGACCGCGTCGTCCAGCGCCTGCGCCACCTCGGCCATGTACTCGTGGCCCGCGCCCAGGTACATGTCGTCGCGGATGCCGATGGCATCGGCCAGGAACGAGATCATCACCGCGGTCTCGCGCAGGGTCTCGCCGTGGGCGATCTGGCTCTTGCCCTCGTCCAGGTCCTGGACCGCCAGGCCCAGCAGGTTGGCGGCCGAGGCGAAGGAGAAGCGGGTGCGGGTGCTGTTGTCGCGGAACTGGCTGACCGCCAGGCCCGAGGCGAAGCAGCGGGTGTCCAGGTTGCGCGCGCGCAGCAGGCGCAGGGCCTCGGCCAGGTCGAGGATCTGCTCCAGCTCGGGGCGGCTCTTCTGCCAGGTCAGCAGGAAGTCGCGGCCGACGAGCGCGGTCTTGCGGGCGGCGATGCGGTCGATCAGGGCGTTCAGCTTCTTCATCGGGTCAGACCTCATTGGCCATGGTCAGGGCGTACAGGGCGTAGAACGCGGAGGCCTTCACCAGGTCGTCCACCGGCACCTTCTCGTCCGGCGCGTGGGCCAGCACCTCGTTGCCCGGCCCGTAGCCGATCACGGGGATCCCGTACAGCCCGTTGATGGTCACGCCGTTGGTGGAGAAGGTCCACTTGTCCACCCGGGGCGGCGCGCCGAACAGGGCCGCGTGCACCGCCACGCCGCGCCGCACGGCGGGGTGGCTCTCTTCCAGCACCCAGGTGGGGAAGTAGCTTTCCATGCCGTACGCGAGGCCGGTGTAGGCCTTGCCGTCGTAGTGCAGCACCTCGACGGTGCCGCCGAAGGGCTCGACCAGCTCCTGCAGCTGCGCCACCGCCGACTCCTTGGACTCGCCGCGGGTCAGGCGCCGGTCCACGTGGATGCGCGCGTAGTCGGCCACGGCGCACAGCGACGGCCCGGCCGAGCGGACGTCCGTGACCGCGATCGAGCCCTTGCCCAGGAAGGCATCGCCGGGCAGGCGCCCGTTCAGCCGGTCGATCTCCAGGCAGGCCCGCGCCGCCTTGTAGATGGCGTTGTCGCCGCGCTCGGGGGCCGAGCCGTGGGAGGACACGCCCGTGAACACGAGGGCCAGTTCCATGCGCCCGCGCTGGCCGCGGTAGACGCCCAGGTCGGTGGGCTCGGTGCTGATCACCAACTCGGGGCGCAGGCCCTCCTCCTCCACCAGGTACTTCCAGCACAGGCCGTCGCAGTCCTCCTCCATCACCGTGCCGGTGACCAGCAGGGTCAGGCGCTCGCCCAGGCCCAGCTCCTTGAGGATGCGCCCGGCGGTGACGAAGGCCGCGGCGCCGCCCTCCTGGTCCACGCTGCCCCGGCCGCGCACGAACCCGCCGCTGACGTCGCCGGCGAAGGGGTCGAAGCTCCAGTTGCCGCGGTTGCCCTCGCCGACGGTGTCCATGTGGGCGTCGATGGCCAGCACGCGGGGGCCGCTGCCGAGGCGGCCGATGACGTTGCCCAGGCCGTCGGTGCGCACCTCGTCGAAGCCGGCCTCGCGCAGCTGCCGCACGAGCTCGGCGTTCACGTCCTGTTCCTGGCCGCTGGTCGAGCGGATCCGCACCAGGCGGCCCAGGTTGGCGGCGGTCTCGTCGCGGTACTTCTCGGCCAGCTGCAGCACGCGGGCGGCGTCGTTCATGGTGTGGACTCCTCGGCGGCCGGGGCCGCCAGCAGCATGAGGGTGTGCTCGGGGGTCAGGGGCGCGGAGCGGGGC